>NZ_BBWM01000079.1:0-1440 GCF_001463805.1 Aureimonas sp. D3
CCGACCCATTCGCGACTGCCAGTCACCTGTCGCTGACAATCCAAAGCGGACGTCCGACAACGTCGCTTAGAGGTCTCCGATCCTAGAACAATGACCTGCCGAAATGCGCCATCCGTGTTCGTCTTGGTGCCAGATCCGAGTGTAGGCAAATGTGCCGGATACCGGATTCTGGTCGTAAATCGCTTCGAGCCTTGCCTTGGTCGTTACGACGATGATTTCATGCAGAGGATGAAAGGCAGTCTCGAAAAGATCAAGACGCTGGATGCATAAGACCCGGCTGCGGTGGGCCTCCAAATCCTCTTCCTTGGTCATCACGTTTCCCATCGGACCCGTGAAGACGAGATCGTCATCGATCAATTCTGACAACGTCTCGACGTCCCCGGCAATCATCGCCGTCCGAAGCTTCTCCTCGCAGGCCAATATGTCCTGGGCTTCCCGCATTGCCGCTCCTGATACAGTCCGTCGCACAGAACCTACGTGGATCTGGCCGGTCGAGGAAGGGCCGCATTCGCAAGCATCTTTCTCGGAAACTACCTAGTAGCTTTCCACCCCGTCCGGTCTCCTGCGGCCTAGAAAGCGGATGTCCGCAAGCGGTCCATCTGCTAGCGACCCAACGCTTCCTTGGCCTGGTCCTTTGCGATCTCCAAGAAGCGGTCCTAGACTGCAGATCGTTTTGGTTTTCGAGCGTTCAAATGTCCCTAGTTTGGCATGTCGAAGAGGTCGCTCTGAACGTCCGTCCCTCACCCGTGGAGACTTATCAGGACGGCTGGTTGATCCGGGCCTCCGGCGGCACGGTGCGACGGACGAACTGCATCAGTCCGACGCCTTTTCGGTCGGACGATTTCACATCTGTACTCGCCGCTGGCGAGGCCCTGTATCATCGGCTCGGGCGACCGACGATCGTCAAGATCCTGTCGATCGGCGACGATGTCGACGAGATGCTCGCTGATCGCGGCTATACCATTGATGCTCCCAGTCAGGTTCTTTTGGCCCCCGACATCGCGAGTCGGTCCCGATCCAAAGCAGTGGCAGTCGAGACGGGAGCCGTGCATGCGGATTGGATCGAGGCTTGGATGGCGTTCGGTGGCTCGCCCCCGGCTGGCAGCTTTCTGAGTGCGTCCTTGTCAGCCATAACCTTGCCTGCTGCTTATGCATCGTATCGGCAGAAGGGCGAGATCGTTGCCTTGGCGTACGGCATCATCCATCGCGGCATTCTCGGTATCGACGCCGTCGCGACAAGACCTGATGCGCGGGGACGAGGGCTGGCGGGGCAGGTTGTGTCGAGCCTCCAGAATTGGGCGCATCAGAACAAGGCGACGTCCGCCTGTTTGTCGGTCCTGGCCGACAACCCGGCCGCACATGCCCTCTACCGTCGAACAGGATTTGTCCGCCATCTCTACGACTACCACTATCGCCTAAGGGATTAAGCCATGCGTCGAA
>NZ_BBWM01000080.1:0-757 GCF_001463805.1 Aureimonas sp. D3
CACTCCCGTCGGCCATTCAGGCCATGGGAGAACGACAATGGGACATTCGACATTTGATCCGGCAACCAACGGAAGGAAAGCATGGAACGCAGGCCGAGTGGTCGGCGCCAAGCGAGCATTGAAGCCGCCACAGGTTTGGGCGATCCGCTTCTGGCTCGATCATGAGGGACGGCTGCGCGACAGGGCCCTGTTTGATCTTGCCATCGACAGCAAGCTGCGTGGCTGTGACGTCGTGAAGGTGAAGATCGGCGACCTCGTGTCGGGCGGACGTATTCGTGCCCGCGCGATCGTGGTGCAGCGTAATACGAAGCGGCCAGTGCAGTTCGAACTTATGGAAGCAGCACGCACGAGCCTGCTGGCATGGCTGGAGCGACGCGGCGGAACGGTCGATGATTACGCCTTCCCAAGCCGCATCGATCACTCCTCTCACCTCAGCACGCGACAGTATGCTCGCCTCGTCGATGAGTGGGTGACGGCGATCGGTCTGCGGAAGGAGGACTACGGCACGCATTCACTGCGGCGGACGAAAGCTTCGATCATCTACCGCGCGACCGGAAACCTTCGCGCTGTTCAGATCCTGCTTGGCCATACCAAGATCGAAAGCACGGTGCGTTACCTCGGTGTCGATGTCGAGGATGCACTAACTCTTGCCGAGGGAACCGAGGTTTAAGACCCCCTTCGATCGCTGCATCTCAACGCGGGACGGCCGCTTACGAGCCTCGTTTGCGACCGTTCCCATAGCGACGTCGGGTGGAAA
>NZ_BBWM01000081.1:0-5885 GCF_001463805.1 Aureimonas sp. D3
GCTGTCGGTCCGCTTCGGAGTCGTTGGGCTGAAGAACCGGACGTAGTCCTCGCTGGCATGCCGATGCGTCGCCGACTTTCGCCCGATACAATCACGGAAAAAGGCTGCTGCCTCGGTAGGCCGCAATGACATCGTCGTAGGCCGCGATCTCGTTGCGCCCATGTGCAATCATCTGAGCACCTGAGACCGCCGCGAAGATCGCCCTGGCACGAGGCCGCAGACGATCCGTGTCCTCGGCTTCCCCGGATGCCAGTACGCCGACGAGCCAGTTCTCGTTCATCTCCCCCCACCGGACCACCTCGGCCCGGACGTCTTCGGGAAGTTCGTTGCGCTCGGCCGACAGCATGCCGGCCAGGCACATGCGGTTGCCGTTCAAGAGCGTGCGGCGGAACATATCGGTGTAGTGTCCCATCAAGACACCGCGATCGGCGCCGTCGACCAGAAGGTCGTTGAGAAACGCCTCGTGCCGCTCGACATAGCTTCGCACGATCGCCACCGCCAACTCCCCTTTTGTCGGGAAATAATAGTGGATGCTGGCGCTTTTGATGCCGACCTCCTTGGCCAACTCGCGGAAGCTTAGACCGCTGTAGCCAAGATCCTGAACGGTGAGCCGGGCCGCCTCCATGATCCGGTCTCTGGTCTTAGTGGTCATCTGTTTCCCGTCCGCTCAACTGTCTGACGACAGATAGGTTTTGACAAGCCGGGTGAGAAGCGTCCATACGTCGTTCGAGCCTACCTGACGACAGGTAGTCAGAAACGACGGGATGTTCCGATGACAACCAAGCCGTGCCTCTTCACCTCACCGTCGGCGTTCCCGAACCCGCAGCGTCTGCGCCTCTTCCTGCACGAAAAAGGCATCGCCGATCAGTTCGAGGAGCATGTCTACGACATGGCGCCCGGCGGCGAGCAGCGGCAGTGGCGCCATCTCAAGATGAACCCGTGGGGCGAAACACCGACCCTTCGTCTGGCCGACGGCAGCATCCTTTCTGAAACCGCCGCCATCGTTCGGTATCTCGACCAGGCGCACCCCGGACGCCGCATCATGGGCGAGACGCCGATGGAGCAGGGGCTCGATGCGATGTGGGACAACCGCATCTGGGTTCACGTGCTCTACCGCATCACCACCATGTTCCATGTCCTGCACCAGGGTCTGGGACCCAAGCTTGAACTGACCCATAATCCTGCCTGGGGCGAGCATTGCCGCAAGGAGGCGCTGGCCCATGCGGGACTCGTGAACCAGCACTTGTCGGATGGACGGGAGTGGATGCTGGGCAAGGACGCGCCGACCTTCTCGGATATCACGCTGGCGACGGCCATCGCCTTTTCCAAGTTCCCGGTGAACGCGACGCCACTGGACGAGCGCTTCGAGCATCTCGACGCGTTCTGGCGGCGCTGGCAGCAGCGGTCAGCGTTCCAGGCAGCCTACGCCGATCGCAACAGCGGCGTCGTGGAACTGGACACTCGGAAGTAGGCTACCGGCAAACGCCTCGGTTACCGTTTGTTAAAAGCGCAGCGTACCAGAGTCGTACCATGCGGTCGGGGTCAGCGCCTCGGCCGCTATGGTTCGCCAAGCTCTCACGATGTCCGCTTCCAAGGCGAGCCTTCGAGGCCTGGGTCGTCTGTAAAGGGTCGAAAGCGGATGGACCGCTTGCGGGCGTCTGCTTCTCTGCCGCCACAGACCGGACAGGGTGGTTTTCCGCCTGTCCGCTTACTGCTGCTCCTCGTATATAGCTGACATTCATTTGCTCCCGACGGGTTCGGCAACACTCAAATTGAGTCCACCCCGTAACGACTGGCTCCAAGGACATCGCCACACGCAGCGAACATGCCACCAAGCCTATTCGGCGCGGACTGTTGCTGGCGCCGAACATGGCGATTTTGGACCCCGCCGTCTCTAGCGGCTGGTGAGGATCGGGCTGGCGGTGCCCTTCAGACCCTCGACCACGACCAGCCGCGGCTCCTTTGCCGCCATCGGCTCTCCTGGGACGGCGATCGTGCGCACCGGGCCGATGCTGGAGGCCATGCCGGCGCCCTTGTCGTTGGTCTTCAGCACCACGACAGGCTCGTCCTGGCCTTCGAAGAACACGCCGTATTCGGTCATCGGCTTCAGCTTGGCGACGCTGACGTCGATCGCATCGACGAGCCCGAGATTGCGCGAGACGACCATGCCGGAACCGTCCGCGCCCTCGGGCGCCTTCAGCGATAGCGTCAGGTTCTCCCGACCCGCCTTCAACGGCATGAGGTTTTCAGTGCCCGCACCTTCAGGCACCGCGCCCGGCACGAAGACAAGGGCCTGCGGGGCCTGTCCGACCGGGATATCGGCCACGACCTTCTGCTCGGCCGTGTTGATCACATCGACCTTGTCGCCGTTCTCGAGCCCGACGAAGATCCGGCTGCCGTCTTCCGATCCCCAGATGCCGTGCGGCAGTGCGCCGACCGGGATGGTCGCGACGAGCTGGGTCTTCTCGCCGGACTTGTAGACCTTGACGACGTTTTCGCCGCCGATCGTCACGTAGACCAGCGTCTCGCCGTCCACCGTGCCGAAGCCGAGGTGGTTGGAGATCGGCCCGCTGTCGATCACCTCCTTCACCTCGAGTGTCCTGGCATCGACGCGGGTGACCTTGCCGACGTCCTTGTGCGTCAGCCAGACGTCGCTGCCGTCCGGGCTCACCTGTACGAAGGGTACGAAGGGCGAGACGACCGGGATCCGCTTCACCAACGCATGGCTGGCGACGTCGAAGACCTCGAGCACCGGGTTGAACGAGTTGGCGACGAAGGCGAGTTTGCCGTCGCGCGAGAACTTGGTCATGCCCGGACCGCTCGTCGTCGGGATGCGGCCCGTCTCCTTGAAGGTCGCGGCATCGATCACCGACAGATAGTCCTCGCCGCGGACCGTCGCCCAGACTTGCTTCCCGTCCGGCGTGAAGAAGGCCTCGTGCGGGTTGCGCCCGATATAGGTCGTGCCCTTCACGGCATTGGTCGCCGTGTCGATGAAGGTGACGGAGTTCGTCACCGTCGAGACGACGACGAGCGTCCTGTGGTCTGGCGAGAAGCCGAGGCCGTGGACGTTGACCTCACCCTTGTAGAGGGGGCTCAGAACGTCCGGGCGCGGATTGCCGAGCCGGATCTGGCCCAGAAGCTTGTTCGCGACGGGATCGATGACCGAGACCGTGTTGGAGTTCTGGTCGGCGGTGTAGACCCGGTCGGAGGCGGCGGGCAGCGCGAAGGCCGACGTCGAGACGAGAAGCGCGGCGGCGAGGAGGGTTGTGCGGATCATGGTGTCGTCTCCGGAACGAGTGCGGTCGTGTCGGCGGATGCGGCGAGCATCGAGCGCATCAGCGTGATCTCGTAGGTCTGTTCGGTGATGATGGACTGGGCGAGGTTGCGGATCGCCGGGTCCTCGGTGGAGCCGAGGACGGCCTTGGCCATGTCGATCGCGCCCTGGTGATGCGGGATCATCTGGGACAGGAAGTCGTGCTCGGGATCACCGGTCACCGGAGCCGACATCATGCCGGCGTGCATCCTCTCCATCGCCTCGGCGGTAACCTCGGCATAGTGCGAGCCGTCGAGCGTGGCCGGCGCCATCGCCGAGTGCTGGTGGGCGGGCGCGTCCTGTGCCTCGGCCGAGGAGAGTGACGCCCCGGCGAAGGCCAGGGTCAGGAGAAGCGTCTTCAGCATGGAAACGGAGGATCCTCGAAGCACGGGTCGGAAAGAAGACGCGCGCGGACGCCATTCATTCCCGTGGCGGCAACATTTTTTCGAGGGCGAGGCGACCGAACGGGATCCATCGCCTCCGTCGATCGAAACGACATAAACAACGCGTTGGATCGAACGATCGCGGTGGCGCATGGTCCGCGCAGGACAAGGACCCCCACCGATGACCTTCGAACAGATGCGTGCCGTCACCCTCGGCCTTCAACCCCTGTCGCGCCTCGACAGCCCGCGCGAGGTCGTGCGCCAGTTCACCCCGAACTGGTTCGCCGCCACGATGGGCACCGGGATACTCGCGATCGCGCTGTCGCAGTTCCAGGCTGACGTGCCGATGCTGCATCCGGTGGCCGAGGGCCTCTGGATGTGCAACATCGCGCTCTTCACGCTCTTCGCCGGGCTCTACGCCGCCCGCTGGATCTTCTTCTTCGACGGGGCCAAGCGCATCTTCGGCCATTCCGTCGTGTCGATGTTCTTCGGCTGCATCCCGATGGGCCTCGCCACCATCGTCAACGGCTTCCTGATCTTCGGCCTGCCGCGCTACGGCGAGGTGGCGGTCGGGATCGCAGAGACGCTCTGGTGGATCGACGTCGCGATGGCGGCGGCCTGCGGGGTCGCCATCCCCTTCATGATGTTCACGCGCCAGAGCCACACGATCGACCAGATGACCGCAGTCTGGCTCCTGCCGGTGGTCGCGGCCGAAGTCGCGGCTGTCTCCGGTGGGCTGCTCGCGCCGCATCTCGTCGCCCCCCATTCCCAGCTCGTCGTGCTGACGCTCTCCTATGCGCTCTGGGCGCTGTCGGTGCCGATCGCGCTCAGCATCCTCGTCGTGCTCCTCCTGCGCATGGCCATCCACAAGCTGCCGCATGCCAACATGGCGGCGTCGAGCTGGCTTGCGCTCGGACCGATCGGCACCGGCGCGCTCGGGCTGATGACGCTGGGCGGCGCAGCGCCCGCGATCCT
Source organism: Aureimonas sp. D3 (assembly GCF_001463805.1). NCBI lineage: Bacteria > Pseudomonadati > Pseudomonadota > Alphaproteobacteria > Hyphomicrobiales > Aurantimonadaceae > Aureimonas > Aureimonas sp. D3. The sequence continues at coordinate 4,672 of NZ_BBWM01000081.1, forward strand.
GTCCGCCAACGGTCTGGAGCGCTTCAGCGCCTTTGCGGAAGGACTCGGTCTCTTCGGCGGCCTGCTCCTCTGGGGCTACGGGCTTTGGTGGCTGGCGATGGCCGTGCTCGTGACGCTGCGCTACCTGCGCGACGGCCTTCCCTTCAACATCGGCTGGTGGGGTTACACGTTCCCGCTCGGCGTCTATGCCGTGGCCACGCTGAAGCTCGGCACCCTCCTGCCGATTGCCGCCATCCACGTCTTCGGCGCGGTGCTCGTCGCGGTGCTGGCGGTGCTTTGGGTGATCGTCGGCACGCGGACGGTGCGCGGCGCCTGGCGGGGCGATCTCTTCGTCTCGCCCTGCCTCAAGGCCGGCTGAGAGAAGGAGGGGCAGCCGCCGGCGGGCGGTTGTCGAGGAACGCGGCGACGCCAGCCCGGAACCGGACCGCGCCACCCTGGGCGGGGTGGCGCACGTAGGTGGCGGGGATGCCGAGTCCGTCCGCCGCACGCTGCGCCACCCGGCCGATGCAGAGGATACGGCGCGGCGCGAAGATCGCGACGATCATCGCCAGCACCTCCCGGTGCGCGGCGATCTCGGTCCAGGTCGGCGTCCGGTTGCGCAAGGGCAGGACGCCGCGATGGGGATGGAAAAGCACCGCGTTCCAGAACAGCGGCAGCGAGGCGGGCATCGCGTTCCAGATCTCACGAGAGGTTCCGGACTCCCGGGTCGGCAGGGTCTCGCGCGTCGCCCGCGCCAGCGGCGGAACGACGCCGAGCCGCTGCGACAGGTCGGCGAGCCGCCCGTCGCCCGTGAACGGCACACCGGTCCGACGCGCCCCAAAGCGCGAGGGCGCTTCGCCGAGCCAGAGGTCGCTGACGCCGCGATCCGCCATCCCAGCGAGATAGCGCTGGAGATTGCGACAGCGGGTCGCCGGCGCGTCCGCGTCCTCGATCTCCGCGTCGAACCCGGCATACGGGTTGAACAGGTCGGCCTTGCCGGGCAGTTCCGCGAGACGCTCGACGATCGCGTCGACCGAATGTCGTCCGGACGTGGTCGATCCATCGATCACGCCGGCGGAACCTCGATCGTCGGCAACTCGGCGAGAAAGGCGGCGACGGCTCGGCTCGGGTGACGGTCCCTCGCCAGCACCGAATGGAACCCGCGCGACGGCAGGTCGAAGGGCAGCGCCACCAGTGTCCGCATGCGAAGGCCGGCATCCGCGACCACGGCGGGG
>NZ_BBWM01000082.1:0-19310 GCF_001463805.1 Aureimonas sp. D3
TCCGAGGCCGGCGCCCGCCTCGATCGCCGTGCGCACCGCCTCGTTCGAGGGCAGTTCAAGTTCGACCGACAACGCGGTGGGATCGACACCGAAGGCTTCGAGCGCGCCTTCGAGGATCGCGCGGGTGCCCGAACCCCGTTCGCGCAGCACCCAGCGCGCCGACGCGAGATCCCGGGCCGCGACGGGAGACCCGGAGCCTCTGTGCCCTGATGCCGCGACCAGCATCAGTCGATCATCGGCGACGCGTTGCGTGCCGAGCCGGACATCGCCAAGCTCGTCCTCCACGAAGCCGAGATCGGCCGTGCCATCCAGCACCGCCTCGGCCGTGCGCGCCGTGTTGGCGATGCTCAGCCGAAGGTCGATCCCGGGATGGCAGGCCTTGAAGCGAGCGAGCATCGGCGGCAGCCAGTGGTTCGCGACCGTCTGGCTGGCGACGATGCGGAGGCGACCCCGCTTCAGTCCGGCGAGTTCTGCCAGCGCGATGCCGGCGTCCTCGGCACGGGCAAGGACGGCGCGAGCCTCGGGCAGGAAGAGCCGACCTGCCTCGGTCAGTTCGATCCGCCGTCCGACGCGGTCGAACAGGCGGACGTCGTGGCGCTCCTCCAGCGCGGCGATGGCGGCGCTCGTCGCCGACTGCGTGAGGTTCAGCGCCTTTGCCGCTTCCGTCACGTGCTCGCGCTCGGCCACGGCGACGAACACGCGAAGCTGGTCGAGCGTCACAGCGTACCACCGGAGAAGCTTGGCGCCGGGCGGTTCAGGCTGTCGTAGACGGCGGTCGCCACCGCCATCAATCGCTCGCGGGGCGCCTCGGCCGAGACGACATAGCCGAGGCCGGCGTCGCGCCAGAAGAAGGCGGAGATGCCGTCCTCCTCGACGAACTGGAACGACGTCTCGTCCTTCTCGTCGGTCTTGATGAAGAGGGTCAGCCGCGTGCCCTGGTCGTCGTCGTACATCAGCATCGCGGCGGGACCCGCGCCCGCAGGCAGGAGCCGCCCGCCCATCAGCCGATAGCCGAGCCCCGTCAGGTCCGGGGCCGACAGCCGTGTTCCCAGCCGCTTCGACAGCCATTGCAGGAGATGCGCCTCCTCTTCGGCGCGCACTTCGACGGGATGGACCACCTCGACCACGAAGGTGCGATGCGCCGCGATCGCCTCGTCGGCCATGACGGCCACTCGGGTCGGCTCCACCGGCGCGCGTAAGGCGTCGTTCGCCAGCCACCCGCCGGCGCTGCCGAGGATGAGCCAGCCCATGACGGCCGCGATGCGCAGGCGCGTGACAGCAAAGCGACCGCGCCGGGCCTCGCGGATGTTCGCGATGCGCAGCCGCGCCGGGATCGGCTCTTCCGCCTTGAAGGCCAGCCGTTCGCGCAGCGCTCGGGCGATCTCGCGGTCGCGCTCGATGGCCACGGCGATCTCCGGTCGCTCGGTGAGATAGGCCTCGACTGCGGACAGCCGCTCTAGCCCGAGCCGTTCGTCCACATAGGCTTGCAGGTCGTCCTCACCGACGGGCGCGTCCCTGCGGCTCATTTGACTCTCCTCAAGGGCGCGCGGATCCCGGTCTCCAGGATGGCGCGCAGCTTCTCACGCGCCCGCGACAGGCGCGACATGACCGTGCCGACCGGAAGCCCGATCACCCGCGCCGCCTCGTCGTAGCTCATGTCCTCGACGCCGACGAGAAGGAGGACGGTGCGGTGCTCTTCGCTCAGCGCATCGAGCCCGGCCAGGACGTCGCGAAGCCCGGCGCGGCCGTCCTGGTCGCCGTCCACCGCCGGCGGCGAGGCCATCTCGTCGAGCGCAACGTGGGGCCCACGCCGCTTGTGCTGGCGCAGGCCCGAGAGGTGGAGATTGCGCAGGATGGCGAACAGCCAAGCGCGCAGGTCGCCCTCCGGTCGACGCAGGTGCCAGCGCCCGACGGCGCGCTCCAGGCAGTCCTGGACGAGATCGTCGGCGGCGTCGCCATCGCGCACCAGCCCATAGGCGTAGCGCCTCAGGCCCGGAATGAGCGGTTCGATCCGCGCCGCGATCTCGTCGGTGGACATGCCTTACTTCGCCAGCGCGGGGTCGATCTGCCAGATCTCGTCGGCGAGCTTGCCGTCCCGGAATAGCATGACGTAGCGCACGGGGATCTTGTTGTCGTTGGCGAAGACGACATCGGCGAGGACGGTGGCGCCCTTCGGGTTCATACTCTCGGTCATGTTCACGACGTTGGCCTTCAGGCCCGTCTGCGCCTTGGCGAACTTCGCCCAGGTCGCGGCGATCTCGGGACCCGTATAGGTGCCATCGAGCGGACCGCCGACCCAGTGAAGCGTTGCGGATGGCGCGTAGGCGGCGGTGACCGCAGCGGTATCGCCCTTGGCGATCGCTTCGATATGCGCCTTCGCCATGTCGCCGGCGGGCCCCGCAAGCGCGGCCGAAGCCCCGGCGGAGAGAATGGCGATGGCTGCGAGGAGGGTCTTCATGGCTCGGTGTCCTTCGGTTCGGCCGAGATTGGCCCACGGAAGACGACGGGGAACGGCGCTTATTCCCAAAGGACTGAAAATTTGAGACGAGCGGGGTCAGTTCGGCGTTTCAGACGGAACGTCCGCTAACGGCGCAAGCTGAAAGGGCGACAAACGGCTTCGAAGGGTCGAGAGCGGATGGACCGCTTCCAGGCGTCCGCTTTCTCCGCGGTCCGAGACCGGACGGGGTGGAAAGAAGATGGTCCGCTTCGAAGCCAGCGCTGATCAAAGCCGACCTTCCGGTACCTTCCAGGCCTACGCCGCCCTCATTATGCACCTGGTTTCTGCACCATCTAACCCATTGGCGGTACTGGTCTCGTTCCGACGTGCAAAAATATTGAATTTTGCAACGACTGGACGGCCGTGCTTACGGAGTAGAGGCGCAGACGTTGCGGCGAACGTTGAAACGGTAGGTAGCCTTGAGACAGGCTAGGAAAACGTTCGCTTGTCCGCAGTTGCCTATAGGTCAGCTATGTGTATTTTGGGTCTGTACATAACTGAGATCAGGGAGGCCATTAATGAGTGCGTCTGATGAAATCAGTAAGGAAGCAGCTATTAAGGAGCTGGGCCGCTATTTCCAGCTTAGAATTCCCGGTGCCCCAATGTTCAGCGATTATATCGATGACGTTTGGCACGATATGATGGCAGATCGCGAAGCCTATGATGAGTTCGCAAGGACGAATTGGGGACAGCTTGTTGAGCACCACGAATTCGAAGAAGGCGACGCCGTATATGCTGAAATACCTTGGGTAAAAGACTACGAACAGAAATTCGGCAAACTTCCCGCCGTTTGGTTCGCACGATCTGATGGATCAATCGATACCGAGCTTCAGACAGAATACCAAGAAACTGGAAAAATAGAGAACACACCGCCAAGGAGGTCGTCTTTAATGACTTGTCTGTGTCGCCCTGATCCGCATCCGATCTGAGTTCATCTGATTGCAAACCGGCTGCGCTGCCTATGGCGCAGCCGTAAAATGTATGCCTGTGCTGTACCGACCAGATCACTGCGAAGCCCACGTCCGTCACCTTGGGGACCTTGCGGTAAGCTTAAGTCAGAGCGGAAACAATGTCGCGCGGCCTCGTAGCCGCGTAGATATTGTTCCATAATGGCCATTCTGCCACTCGACGCGATAGCTGTTGAACTCAACGAATGTCGGCTTATAGGAGCCGTTTAGCGTGCGCGGAACGTCTCCAAGGCTTCGATAGTCGTCGTCGCCTCCCGTCAAGGAGATAAGACGCCGCCCCTTTCGGCGGCGTCCTTCGATAGACTGCTAACCCAGATGCAACGATGCCCCCTTCGATCAGGCGAACAGAACGTCGTCAAAATCCGAGCCCGTCGCCAGGTCGAACACGCCCGCGATCTTGATCGTTTCCACAATGGAGGAGTCGGCACTTTTCACGACGTATTTGTCGGTCGCACCAACGCGGGTCAGAGACGCACCCTCACCGTAGCCGACGAACATGAGAACATCGCCACCTGTTTGGCTGGCACCGGTGAAGTCGCCAACGACGTCGCCGTTCGCTTCGCCGGCGCGGAAAACGAAGGTGTCCCTTCCACCGCCTCCATAGAGGGTATCCGCACCGCCGCGACCGTCGAGGAGATTGTTCCCGCTATTGCCGCCCATGTAGTTGGAAAGCGAGTTGCCGATCCCTTGCGTGTTCCCGCTGTGCACGAGTTGCAGGTTCTCAACGTTGTCCGTCAGCGTGTAGCTGATCGTGGAGATGACGCGATCGGTGCCTTCGCCAACGCCTTCCACAACGCGGTCGCCTACGTTGTCCACGATATAGCTGTCGTTGCCGCGTCCGCCGACCATGATGTCGGCGCCACCTCGACCATCGAGCGTGTTGTTGCCGCTGTTGCCCCCGATGTAGTTGGCAAGATCGTTGCCCGTGCCGGCGGTGTTTCCTGAACCGACGAGCTGAAGGCTCTCAACGTTTGCTTCCAGGGTATGGCTGAGCGAGGTGATCACCTGATCGTAGCCTTCGCCGGCCTTCTCGCTCACGACGTCCCCGGCCTTCTCGATGAAATATCGATCGTTTCCAAGGCCCCCGGCGAGCGTCCAGGGAGCATTCGTGGGCGCCCGAAGCGTGTCATTTCCGTCAGTGCCCCGATACACATGGTCACGAAGGTCTTGGATCGTGAATGTGCCTTCGATGAAACTCACGATCTCCATGTTCTCCGCAGACAACGGATAAGCGGGGCGTGTTTCTGAAGCGGAGTCGAGATAGATGGACGTCCCGATGATTCTGACGTTGTAGTTGGAGAGGGAGACATTGGTCACCCAGGTATCAATACCCGCTCCCCCATCGATGGTGTCGCTCATAGGGATATAATAATAGTTATGATAGCTGATGCCGCTATGGATGGTGTCGTTCCCGTCTTCTCCAAAGAGCTGACTTCCTCCACCGCCATAAATGGTGTCGTTCCCTGCGCCGCCGTAGATCGTAGCCCTCTCGTTACCAGGCGACAGAACATCATTGCCTCCTAGTCCGAACACCACGTAATACTGTTGGTCACGTGGATTTCCCGAATATGGCGGGTACAGGTTGTCATCACCTTCGGTTCCAACGAGGGTGTATTCGTCCAACACCTCAGGAGGCATGACATTCATGCTTGTTTGATTCGAAGCGCTCTGTGCAACTGAAGTCGCCATTTAGTCCCCCGCGATAGACACACATTTCGTTAACTTACCGAAACGTATGAATTGCACGTCCACACTCTATGGGTGATGACGGAAGGGCAATACCAGAGAGCTAAGGCGCTTCAAACAGAAAGCCGCGTCTGCCTGACATAGCCCTATGACTTGTCGTATCGCGACGTATGGCCTCCGGCCATTCCCACGAGGCGGCCCGAGTAATGGGCGATCGTCAGAAGGTTCTTGGCGATGGGATCCTTGCGCAGTTTTGGCAACGATAAGGCAAACCGAGCGAGCGCACCGACGCTGCCCTTGACGGCCAGCCGCCACGTCGCGCCCGTGCCATCATAGCTTTGATCGATTTTCGACATGTAGATGCCGGTCGTATAGTAGCGTTTCAGCACCGTAGCGGGGCGCAGCTGCTCCGCGGGCGGCTCGTAGACCAATGCCTCTTCACACCAGACCATCTCTCCCCCAGCCGCTTGAACTCGGCGGAACAAGTCGTAGTCCTCTCCACCGGAGGCTTTATAGGCGTTGCGGAAAAGAGGGCGTTCCACGAGGTCGAGAAGGCGGCGTGAGATGAGAAGGTTCTGCGCGGTACGCAGGAGCTTGGTCGGCCCTGTCGCGGCCCCGCGACGGCTGGCAAAGATGCTGTTGCGCGCAAGAAGCCCGGCATCGGGCGGAAGCAAGCCTTCAACCGGCCCGCCCACAAGGTGCGGCTCGTAAGTGTCGGCGCAGGCGAGAAGGGTCGCCAGCCAGCCTTCGGACACATACCCATCGTCGTCCATCATGATGAGGCGGCGCCAGTCGGGCGCTTCCCGCATAGCCGCGTCCACGAGAGCGTTGCGGTTGGGAGAAAGGCCACGCTCGGACACGGGCAGATAGATGAAGCGCTGCCCGGCCTCGCGCGGAAACTCGGAGACGAGCGTCTCAACTACGGGATCGCAGTCATTGTCGGCGACGATAAGCGTCAGCTCACGACCGGCGATTTCTGGTTGGAGGCTTTCGAGCAATCTCAGCAGGAGACCAGGGCGCCGAAAGGTAGGTATCCCGATGACAAGATCCGTCATGCCCAAATCGATCCCATCTGCGTCCCATCGGCTTCGAGCGATGCTTCAACGACCTGATGTAGACGCTCCCATATCGCGACGCACACGCGTCGGTTCTTCATACTTCATTCTTTAGAGGACGGGTGAAGTTTCTTTGTTACACGACGGGTCGCCACGTGTCTGTCCAACAACGAAGTGGCTTCTCGAGTTAAATGATAAGCCTCTATTAGCGTCGTGTGCCCCTGGGGAATACGCTTGGGCTTTTAAACTGGTACGTGCTATTTCACACGCTTATAGAGCGTTCAGATTGCGAACGGTGTCTGGCATGTTCAAATTTTTGCATTGGTTTTTCGGTGCTCGGCGATCGAGCGAGTGGGAGGCGATTGTCCAGTTGTCTCCTGTGCAGGTGGACACAGGTGAAGTTTGCAAAGAGGTCGTCATGACCCGTTGGATCAACGGCGCTCGTCAGTACAGGCGCGCAACCGAGCAGGAGGTCGCCGACTTCGTTTCCGGCGACGCTTGGTAAATTCGCCGGGGGGAAGTGATTGGGGCGGATAGCCCCATCACAAGCCCCCATTGGCAACAGCTCCAGCGCCGGAAATCAAACACGCCGGTTGCTATGAATGTAGTTCGGCCCCGTAGAGCGGACTGCAAGCGTACGGAACAGGAGAAGCAGATACCCCTCGATCGTGGCGATGAACACGCCTCGCCCCTCCGAGATGCTGGCGACCAGGATCGCGAACGCAAACATGGCGCAGACGGCGGATTCAGGGGTGCGATGCCGGAACGGAGCCACGAACGCCATGTAGGCCAGCGCCGACACATAGGCGGTCACCCCCAGAATGCCGCCTTCGCCGAACGACAGAATGTAGGCGTTGTGAGGCTGCCTGATATTGCCCAGCTCCTTCAACATGTAGAACAGGGTCATGACGGTTCGGGATTCACCCGAGAAGGAGCCGGGTCCAAGGCCGATGAACCAGTTCTTGTAGGCTTCGCTGAGGTAGGCCGACCAGATTTCGGTTCGCCCGGTCAGGGTCGGATCTCGTCCCAAAGTCTGCGTGATGTCGGTCCAGTTGGTCAGAACGAACACAACCAAGGACGCCACGCTGACGATGATGATTGTCGACGCAATCGGAGTCGTGACACGGGCACGCAGGATCGCAATCACCAGCGCCATGTAGCTGATCGCACCAAACGCGATCATGAGCGCTCCCATCGATCCAGACATGAATAGGCAAACGGCCGACCCGATGCCCAGCAACGCCGTTCTGAGGCGTCCGATCGTGGGATGGAATGCGTAAGCGCACAAGAAGCCGCACATGGCGAGAAAGCCGAACGTGTTCTTCTGCGTGAACAAGCCAACCCAAACCGTCTCGCCGCCGTAGACTGAGACACCGATGGTCGGATTGAGGATCGACATGACAATGGACGCGAGAACGAGCACCATCAACGTGTTGGTGATGATGAACGCGATCGATCGCGGTTTCAGCACGGCGGCCGAGGCGAAAGCGCTCAGGAACATCAGTATCCAGAACGTGATGGATCGTACCGCGATCAGGATATTTTCGCCCAGCAACCCGGATATGACCCCCACCCCCAAAAACGGGAGGAAGGGCATCAGCGCGCGCAGAGGAGCTCGGTACGTATATCGAGACAGGTAGACGGCAAATGCCAGGGATATGCTCCCCCACACCAGATATCGGAACGGTGTCCCGAACATTTGCTGGCCTTCCAGCGATGCCGAGCTAGCGTCGAAGCCGCCCCAATACCAGGCGCCACTGAACTGGATGATCGATAGAACGATCAAGAGCTTGAAGAGGCCGCGATCTAGGAAGGCGTTGGCTGCGCGATCGATGCTGTTGTCGGTCCGCTGGTAGGGGACATTCACCATGACGGACCTGCGCCGAGTTGGGCGTATCGGACGCCAGGTTCAAATCTCAAACGGGATGCCGTCAGCTTTCTGAGGGTCATAACGCGCCTTCGGTCTCCGTCACTGCCTGAACTCGCCTGCCCGTTTATACCACAGGACGCTATGGCTGAATTGCGCCGGCAAGGTCAGCCATTTGATGGTCCCTGGAGCCCTTTTTCGGGATGGGGTCGCGCTCGAACCCAAACGGCCAGCCGAGGCTATCCGGCCATTCGGTACGCTTCCGGCCTTGCAAGTCCGCTCGGCGCTCTTCCCTGGAAGCCTTGCCTTGATCGCACTGCTGATGCTTATGAACCGCTGGACCAAGATCGAGAGCTAAAGCAGCCGCGTCAAGCCAGCCGGGCGCTACCGTGGAGGATGAGCCACCACGGCCGAGGCAACGGCTTTGCTCTCCTTGGAGGTGATGCAGATGTGGTTCTTTCCACTGAACATCACGCTAAAAGTGAAGAAGACCCGGAGCGGCTGGCAGGCTGAACTCCGGGTCCATCTCTTCATCTAAGCGTACCGGGCGTCAGGGCAGCAACCCTGGCGTCCACCTCCACAAAATATCCCCCTCCCCGAGCGTTTTCAAGGATCATCCTCGATGACGCCTGACCGCTTATTCGCGCCTTGCCGTCACTGGAAGGGTATGGTCTTCGCGCGCCGTATGCTCCAATCACCGCGCGTTCCGGCACCGTACATCGAGGCGTTCTTCCCTGGCAGCCTTATGGATATCTGCTATCGAGTGGGTTCAAAAATAGCCCTATTGCGACCCATGCTCGCAACGGATCGGTGCTGGAATGAACAAGACCATCTACGAGCTCCAAATCCTTCGCTTCATCGCGTCGATGATGGTTTTGATCAGCCACGTCCAGCATGAAGCGGGAGAACAGCGCTTCCTCAATCTGGCGAGCTACACGCCGATCAACCCCGTCTATTGGGGCGCTGGCGTGGACGTGTTCTTCGTGATCAGCGGCTTCATCATGTACCATCTGTGCCGCGATCAGTTCGGCCTAGTGGGGGCGCCGGCGAACTTCCTCGTTCGACGCCTCGTGCGGATCGTGCCTCCCTATTGGGGGGCAACCGTCTGTATGCTTCTGGCCATCTGGTTGTTCGCCGGGCACATCAGTCATGCGGAAATCGACCCCTGGCATGTCTTGGGATCCTTCCTCTTCTTCCCGGTCGAAAACCCCTACGGTCAGTTCTACCCGATCATGATTTTGGGTTGGACGCTCCAGTTCGAGTTCCTCTTCTACGTCGTGTTTTGCGTCGGGCTGTTTTTCAGCAGGAAGGTCGGCCTGTCGATCATCGTGGGCGTCGTGACCCTCCTCGGCCTCTCGCCTCTGGTCATCCATTTCCAATCCGGGCCTATGGCATTCTGGTCGAACTCGATCGTTCTGGAGTTCGTCTACGGCATCGCTCTGGCAGAGATCCGCGCCCGTGGCTTCCGTTTCTCCGCCGCCAAAGGATGGCTGGTCTTCGCGGCTGGATGTGGTCTCCTCTCGCTGATGCACGTCGTGGGAATGCACTTCGAATACGGGTTGAGAGCCGTTTGGGTTGGCATTCCCGCGCTTGTGATGTGCGCTGGCCCGGCGCTGATCGCGCAGAGGGATCATGCGACTAACGGCCTGTTCAAGCGCGCCCTCGTGTTCGGAGGAGATGCCTCCTTCGCGCTATACCTCTCCCATCCTTTCTCCATTAATTTGGTGGCGATCGCGGCCTCGAGGCTCGGTGTCAACAATCCTTGGACATACGTAGCCCTGGCGACGGCGATCGCCCTCTTCGGCGCAGCGCTGGTGTACGAGCTTATCGAGCGACCTCTGACAACCCGGTTGAGCAGAGCCCTGCACATGCGTAGACCCCGCGTCCTCGAAGCTGTGCCCGAGCGAACGTAACCGAGATCGGAAGGGAAGCCATAGAGTCATCAGGTGGCGTGCAGGCGCCCTTGACGGTGATACCTCCGAAGCAGCCGACAAGCCCCCTTATCGTGTGGGGCGCTCATGCTTGAGCGCAGCTGCATCCACGACTAGACCCTTGGCCAAGCCCGCTATTGGGTCTGCGAGATATCGGTGCCCGCCGCAAAAGGCAGCTGCTTCACGATCCGCTTTGCGAGCTCGATGGAGCCCTGTTTCGTGAGATGACCGTAATCCCACTGCATGGGATCACCGTCTGAAGTCGTCGTCTGGCAGACGCCATTGGGGCACATCAGATCGTAGATCGAGATGTATGGCACGGACACGCTCGCCATTCGCTCCCTCAGCAACCCATCGACGATTTTGGGATATGAATCCAGACGCTCAGCGGGAAGCTCTGGGTGATGACTGCGTTCGGCTTCCGCCAGAATGCGAGCCAAGGCGATCTGGTATTCCACGATCGGGCCTGAAACGATGACGTTCCAGCCATCCGCCTTGAGCTTTGCAGCCGTCGCGGTGACATAGGGCAGGTCGTCTAGTGACCAGCGACCCGACAACAGCACGAGCGAAGGATGAAGCTCATTGAGCCGCTCGAAGATCCCATTCATGAACGCGACGCAGTTGGGAAGGCCCTTCCCGTCGATCACGGGTTTGCACCCGGTGGAAGCGGCCTGCATGACGTTCATGGAGGGCAGAGCCTCCTTCAACCCGATCCAGAGATGCGCCGCATGGCTGTCCCCGATCAAAAGGAGATTGGGCTTCGCAGGATCTCGGGCCAGGCAGACATCGGTGGAAAAATCTGAGGCAGATTGGATGTTGCTGTCGATAAAGCAGGTGCCGCGTCGATAAACGGCGGCATCGTCATATTCCAAGTTCGATGCCATCGCCGCGACCTGCGGTGTGAACCGCGACGGGAACCCGCTACCGAACAGAACAGCGAACCCGAGAACGATCCCGATGGCAGAGAGGGATAGGTTTGTCGCCCATAGCCGAGAGCGCGACATCACTCCTGGCTTCCGGAAGGGTCGCTCCACAAAGTGCCAGGACAGGAAAGACAGGACCGCAGTCAGGGGCAGCAAGACCCAACTGTCCTGAACCTCCAGCGGCCGATCGAACCAGAGATGGGCAAAGGCAGCGATAGGCCAGTGCCAGAGATAGAGCGAATAGGACATGAGCCCGATGACGACCATCGGCCGCATGGACAGGAGGCGAGCGACCCAGCTCGTTCCATGCTCCCCAGCATAGAGAACGGCCGCAGCGCCCAAGACGGGCGGTAGCGCGCGAAACCCAGGGAATGGCGCTCCAGACTTGTAGAAAAGCGCAGACGCCAGGATCGCACCCAATCCGAGAATGGACACGATCTCACGCGACCAGCGTGCCCTGAGGGCTGGCAGTGGCGCGAGAGCGAGGAAGGAGCCGACCAGCATCTCCCAAAAACGCGGAGGCGAGAGATAGAAGGCTGCCGCTGGCTGCGATCGTACAAGCCAAACCGAAAGCGCGAACGATACGAGACCGATCCCGACGATCAGCGGCACGACGAGACGCCGGCTGTAGCGATAGGCCAATACCAGGAAGAGCGGGAACACCAGGTAATACTGCTCTTCCACCGCCAGCGACCACGTGTGCAGGAGGGGTTTGATCTCGACGTCTGGTCGGAAATAGTCGCTTAGAAAGTAGAAAAAGAAGTTCGAAGTGAACGCGAGGGTGGAGGCTATGCTGCCCCCGAGTTCCTTGTATTCCGTGGGGTAGAGACCCCAGAGCCCATAGACCGCCGTGGCCAGAAGGACGACGAAGAGGGCCGGAAAAATCCGGCGGATACGGCGCTCGTAGAACGAGAGGAAGGAGAACCTGCCTTGTTCGATCTCGCGGGCGATAATTCCGGTGATGAGATAGCCGGAGATGACAAAGAAGACATCGACGCCGATGTAGCCACCCCCGAAAGAGGTGAACTTAAAATGATAGAGGATTACGCTGAGAACAGCGATCGCTCGAAGGCCGTCAATGTCTTCCCTGTAGGTCATCGTCGCCCGTCCACCGCCAAAGTGTGCGGTGCGGCATAGCATGTCGCCCTGATGTTATCGATTGCGTTCTCACGCCGCTCGATTGGACAGACGGATCGTCCTCTTCCAAGAGGAGTCGGTCCAGGGGCTACCATACTCGAAAAGCCTCGCAACGGAGCCTATGAGAAGAGCAACACAGTTTCTGGTGATCGTGTAAAGAAGAGCATCGGATCATCAGCCGCTGCATTCGAACGCAAATGAGGGGAAGAGGTGGTGATCAGAGCTATCGGGACCATGAATTGCCTTTTAGGTCTCGCTGCGTTGGCTTTTCTGAATTGCGGCTCCCCGGCCTACGCTGTCACCTCGAACTGTCCCGACAGCTTCCTTCAGGGGCAGGCACCAGATTTCAACCGTCTGGCTCAGGCAATGCCCACGCGCGAACTCTGCTTTCGCCAATTCGCCGTACTTCATTCCGGCATAACTCGAACCCCACTCTGGGTCGGTGAGCATCTGACGGCTGCCCAGGTCGAGGCGGCCGAGGGCATGTCCCGAACCAATCGATTTCACGCAGAGAAGGCTCTGCCCCCTTCAGAGCGATCCGAGCTGGTGGACTACAAGGGGTCTGGCTTCGATCGGGGCCATATGGCCCCCTCCGGCGATATGCCCGATGCAAAGTCGCAAGCCGAGAGCTTCTCGCTCTCCAACATGGTCCCGCAAAATCACCGGCTTAACACCGGCCTATGGAGCCAGATCGAAGAAACGGTGCGTGACGTCGCCTCCATGGACGGTGAGGTGTGGATCGTCACCGGCCCTTTGTTCATTGGCCAGGATGTCCAGGCCATAGGCACGAACAATGTCCTCGTTCCGACCATAGTCTGGAAGGCGGTCTATGATCCCAAACGAGGCGGAGCGGCCGTGTATGTTGCCGACAACGACGACACGCCCAATTGTCGCATCATGAGCGTCGAAGCGTTCAAGACCATGAGCGGCATCGAGATATACCCATCATTGCCCGTAGGAACGCAGCGCTTGGCGCTGACGCAGCCACGGGCCTGTCGTCAGGAGTAGGCATGACACGCGACAAGCATTCGGAGACCGAAGCGGCTCAAGGCGCGTCCTCCAGTTCGCAGGGATCGAACCCTTTCCATCCTTTTGCTAATGACAGCGTGGCTCTGACGGTTGGCGGGCTCACAATCGAGAACGGCACGGATCGGGTTTCGATCAGCGGCTCGATTGACTTAGCTCTCAACAAGCGGGGCCTCGAACAAGCGCGTGAACTGAAAACAGCGATCAACGCGATTGTGGACGCGCTGGAGAAGAAAGGCGATTTGCCGGAGACTTCCGCCGATCAGAATGCCCCAACCAAGCGCGTTCGTAATCCATTCGGCTGATCGCTTGGGATCAGTTCCAAGCAGAAGTATGGCAGGAGATGGCGCCCTTGATGCGCTCAGCGGCCGGGGCTGGTGTGGAGGCGAGCCATATGGTCAAGGCCGCAGCGCCAGCTATCGCTAGCCCATGCCAAGGGCGCCAAAATGTGCGAGTTGCAACAGGAAGGGATGGCTCCTCAGGCTTGTCGGCCAATCTCTCGAACAGCGCCCGCTCCATGGCTTCTCGCTCTCGAATAATTCGCTCCATCGATATATCGATCGGCCGCCCCTCTACGACATCCGCGAGCGCAGCCCATGCGTGCTCCTGATCGAGAGTTCGGAGTTTCGTATCCGCAATAGGACGGGTCATGGGATCAGTCCAATGAGATGACTTTGGGCGAGAACGTCTGCGACTTCTTTCCCCCTGTCACGGCTCCCGTAAGCGCCCGAGGCGTACCCACACCACTCTTCAGCCAGCACTGCTTCTTTGGTTTGAGATAGGTGAAGGCGACACAGCGAGCATCCGTCACACAGGCGCGACGGCAATCCAGTTGCGATGTAGCAGGATGAGGCCGGCGCGAAAGGTCCATGCCCGGTATGTCCACATCCTGATAAAGGTCCGAGTTTGGATCGATAACGTCGAGCGTCATGGACGGGGGATCGCGCTCGGAGCGTGCGAGCAACTGACCTGAGAAGGCTGCGGAATTGCCATCCACCTCGCCGCGACCAGACTTCATGAAGCAGTTCGGCCCTCGCCCCGGCCGGGTCTTCATATTGAAGGTGAAGGCTTTGCACGATCCGCCCATCTCGAAGCACTTCACAGCGCAAGCCGGAGCGTCAGCCACGCTCGCCGTTCCGACATCCTCACCGAAGAAGTCGAGGCCTGCGTAGATCGCCATCCGCGTCGGCTGGCGCGTGTAGGTTTCGAGCGTCGAAAGAGCTGCTGACGACCGATCGGAGAGCGCTGGTGCGGCTGCTGCAATCCCTTCCGAAAGCTTAGCGGCTTCCTTGGGTTCGGCGTCCGCACTTGTAATCGATGGCGAGGGCTGCGGGGATGCACGCTCCGAGCCGGCGACTTGCGGTCCGACTTGCTCGACGCTGCCGCCCTTGTTGTTGATCCCAAAGCGCACGACTTCTTCGGGCGAGAAGAAGTGCATGTCATCGGGCGGCGTACGGAACATGATCGTTACCACGCCGATCGGCGTCTCAAAGCGGTTCAGCGTATCGATCACGTCCGCAATCGACATCTGTGCACTTTCGAGATCTGGCTTCTGCGACCACATTTGATGGACGCCGAGCCGACCATCGGCTTGCCGCTCGTGCCCTGCCAAAAAGATGTAAGAACAAGCAGATGCGCAGGTCGAGCCCTCAGGAATGAGCGTCGCAAGCTTACGGGTGTGAACGTCGTCCGCGATCAGAAGACCAGCATCGACACTCCCACCAGGGCTGTTCAGAAGGAGGATCTTCGCATTAGGGGCGGCGAGCAGAGCACGGCGAAAGGCCAGCGCTGAACCTGACGTCAATTCGCCGTTGAGCTCGATAACATCGGGGCGAGCCGGGTCCAGTCGGAAAGGGGCCAGAGCCGAGGGTTCGGCAGCTGCGGCGAGATCGACGCTCAGCAACGAGAGAAGGCCAACGGCCAAGCTTAGAAATCGGCTCAGCATCCGATTTCAGCCCTGATCCTATCGACCTCCGCCTTCGAATGGCAGACCGTTTCACAGGGGATACCGTCTCCATCCCTATCAGCTCGCCTGTAGCCGCTGCACCAGAGCTCTACAGCCTCTCGGCACGTCGATACCGATTTGCATGTCCTGCCAGCCGCGACGCGGTAAGTCTCAAGCTGAGCGAGGATTGAACCAGACTGCTCTGGATGGATCGGCGTCGCCTCCACCGCATGAACTGGACCGCTAGCGAGCATGAAGAAGGCGACCAATGCCGCGAAACTGAAGCGTCCCATAAGCTCCTCCCGATTAAGGCAGGATTGTGTCTTCACGCCCCGAGGTTGTCTATGGGGCGAGAGGGGCCGCGTGGCGCTTTATCCACTCTTCCATATGTTCGGAGCGAGACGTTCGCAGACGCTGGAGCGGGACCATGTGCAACCTCTACTCCTTGACCAAAGGCCAAGCCGCGATCCTGGCGTTTACGCGTGCGATGAAGGACAGGACAGGCAATCTGCCACCCATGCCCAGCATTTTCCCCGATCAAGCCGCGCCGATTGTGCGCCTGGTGGAGGGAGAGCGAGAATTGGCGATGGCGCGCTGGGGGATGCCATCTCCCGCCTTCGCCCTGAAGGGCAAGGCGACCGACCCAGGTGTCACCAATATCCGCAACACGGGCTCGCCGCATTGGCGTCGCTGGCTGGGGCCAGCGCATCGGTGCCTCGTGCCGTTCACCAGCTTCTCCGAATACGACACGGACGAGAACGGCAAGAAGGTGCCGGTCTGGTTCGCAGCCAACGAGGAGCGCCCTCTGATGGCCTTTGCGGGCCTCTGGACGCAGTGGACGAGCACACGGAAGAAAGCGGAAGGCGAAGTCACGGTGGACGCCTACGGCTTTCTGACCACCGAACCGAACGGCGTGGTCGGGCCGATCCATCCCAAAGCCATGCCCGTGATCCTGACAGAGCCGGAAGAGTTCGAGGTTTGGCTGCGGTCGGACTGGAAAGAGGCGTCAGCGCTCCAGCGGCCTCTACCTGATGATGCGTTGCGGATCGTGGCGCGTGGACATCGGAATGACGGCGAGGTCTAGCCTCTCTGCAGTTGGTCCTCAGAAGGCAGTTCTGCCGGATTGGTGTTGTTCACGACGTAATCGATCATCTGGCGAGCCAGAGCCATTTCACGCATGGCAGAGTCGAGACGGCTCAACGCCACATTGATCAACGCACGCTCTGCATCTTTCTCATTCGCTTCGCCCATAGCACACCCGTTCGCCACACGCTCAAATTACCTTTTCTTGAAAATATGGCGCACAAGTTGTTATTTCGTGAGAAGGCTATTGGTCCTGTAGAGCATCTCGTTCAGACGACTTCACGATTGCGTCAACGAGGTCAGCCAGTCGCTTCTGGATGATGGGAGGCAAGTGATCGACACGCACGACATGAAGGCTGGAGTGTTGGGCCTGCAAACTTCCAGCACCCTTTTCCGAAGACAAAAAGCCCGGAAGCCCTTCGAAAAATTCGGAAACCTCAGCCCCAAGCACGCGAGCCAGACGAACCAGTCCGCTGGTGGAAAGTCGGTTCGAACCGGACTCATATTTGTAAATCTGCTGATGGCTTATACCCAGTTGCTCACCCAGCACAGACATGGGTAGACTGGCACGCTGGCGCAGGTCACGCAGCCTGCGCCCCAGATGGATATCGATTTCATAGCTTTCTGGTAGGTCGTCCATGAGCCCCCCGCGCTGCACTTCGGACGCGCAGGAAGCCGTATGCACGTCAGGACGCAACTAACAGATCGGTTAGGTTGCGCTCTGACGGTTGGCGAGGTGCTCTCGGGCTAACCCGATTTCTGCGGGATCCAACTTGGCCGCGTTGGCAAAGTCCATCAGCGTCGGCTCGTGTCCCAGGATGAAATCGAGCAACCCGACGAAGAAGGCGGGCTTGGTCGCTTCCGTGCGGAGTTGCTCGATCGTCAGGCCCGTCAGGTCCAAGAAACGCGTGAGAAGCTCGCCATTGCCCGCCAGAAACGACAGGGCGTCGATCCCGATCGTTTCCGCGTCCTTGCCCGAGCCAACGGGTCGTTTGCCCTCACGGATCATTTCGCGAGCCCTCGCCTGACGTAGCCAGCGGAAATTCGGTCGGAATAGGCTTCCTGCAACGAGCGTTGCCCCAGGATCAGCGCGCCAACCGCGACACGAGCGTCACCGCCACACGTGCGGATGGCTTCGTCAATCGCCTCGTCTAGATCGTCCTTCAACGACAGGTCCGTGATCCGTTCTGCAATTCTCGACATGGCCCCGCCTCATGAATCAGTGCGCCGACCATGACTCCGAACGGCCTTGCTGAAAAGACGATGTTCCTAGTTTGTTCACAGGATTAGGAATGAGGTCCGTGCATGGTGCAGGCAATACGGAATTTCGAGGAAGGGCTGCGCAAGGGCCTGGGCATCGTCATACGCTGCGATCCCTGCAACGCGCGCACGATCTATCGCTGCCTTGATTTTCAAGGGTTCATCGCGCCCGGTGCCGACATTGAGGCGCTGAACTGACGGTGTGCAGGCTGCCGAACACGGTCCACCTATGTCCGCTACACGCTTCTGGACAAGCTGGAGCGTGAGAGCTTGGCGCAGTGGAAGGCGCCACCTGCGATGCGACGACGCTTCTGACCTGTAGAGCATCGATTAGCTTGGAGCGATGAAGCGCGCACGACGTTAGGTTCGCTTAAAAGGCAGCGATATTCGCTGTCCATCAGAACGGAGATAAGCGATGCAGCTCCCCAGCGGCGCGACGGTTGCAGTGGTCGACGGTCAGAAACTCAGCCTGTTCCGCAACAGCGGCGACGAAGGCCGGCCGAACCTGACCGCCCTCCCCACGGAGTCCGTTAACACCGACAACAAGAGCGGGGGCAAAGGTCACGCCAGCAGTTCTGCCAACCCGGATGACAGCACGCAGGATGAAGACGGCTTTGTGGCTGGGGTGACCGACATCCTGAACAATCAGGCCATTTCCGGGAAGCTGACGAAACTCGTGGTCATCGCAGCGCCCAAGGCGCTTGGTGAAATGCGGAAACACTACCACGCCAAGCTCAAGGAAGCCCTCGTCGGCGAAATCTCAAAGGATCTGACGGGGCAGACCAGCGCCGACATCGAGAAGGCGATTGCCGCCGCCTAAACATTCAGTTCGATTTCTAGCCACCAAGGCGTCGCTTTTTGAGCGACGCCCCTTTTGTTTGAAGAGGGATCCTGATCTCGTGAAAGCGGTACTAGGCGTCTGCAAACGAAAGCGCCCTCGCCGGGGGAGGACCGGCAAGGGCGTTGGAGAGAAGCCGAAGGGTGGGAGAAACCGCTCGGCCGGTTCACTTCAGGTGGGGGAGGAGCAGCTGAAGCGAAAGGGGGAAACTTAAGAGCGGACCGCCTGACGGGCGATGGCCGGGATGTCGGAGCGGGCAATCCCGAGGTCCGAGAGTTCGCGTTGCGAGAGACGGTTCAGTTCGGCGGCCGTGTTGCGATACTGGCGCCAGGTGCTGAAGGAGCGAGCGAGGGACATGGTGTCTTGCCTTTCGTGTCCGGCCTCTCATCGGTGGTGGCCGGCATGTGCGTGTTCTTCCGATGCCCAGAACCTACGCCTCGCTTCCCTTCCGCAGTAGCGCAAAGGTCGAAGGGGAGCCTTGCAGCAGTTCGCTATCGAGGGCTCTCAGGTCCGATATGCGGTCGCCGCATGGGTTGCGCTGTTCGCTTTGGGATACCTCGTGTCGAAGTGAGCACAGCCTGCCGATAGCGAACCGGCCTATCCAATTCGGGCGCGCAGTTCGCGAGTGCCCTCAGATCGGCCGACGCTGAAATGGCATGCACCAGGGGCAACCAACACGGGGCAGCATTAGAATGGCCAATCGCTTCGGATTTCTTTCTTTGTCCGCCATCATGACACTCGTCTATTGTGCGAGACACCGCTCCTCATCAATCGCTTTGGCCGCAGTCGCAGCCGTCCTCGTGATGCGCGAGCCAGTTCATGCCTGCACATATGGCAATGAGAGGTTCTATCTAACGACCACTATCCCTCCTAAGCTGCCTGCTGACAGCCTCGTCGCAGAGGTCGAAGTGACGTCTGTAGAACGCTCGTTTCCTCAGCTCGTTATCATCACGAAAGTGCGCTCTGTTATTTCGGGTGGCCCTGATGTCACGCAGATTGTCATAGACATGGATGAGGTATCGTCCTGCGACCGAATTCCCAACGTCGGCGACCACGGTATCCTCGCTGGTGTCCCCCATTCGCTCGTAGACAAC
>NZ_BBWM01000083.1:0-17640 GCF_001463805.1 Aureimonas sp. D3
GTTCATTCGAACGCACGAGCGGGCCCTTCGGGGCCCGTTTTCGTTTGGGCACTGTCTTGCCATCCCGGGAGATTGGAAGCGTTCTTGCTTGCTTGGCCGGGTCCGGGGGGACTAGAGCCTGTCAGGAAACAGGAAGGATGCCGTCATGTCTGCCGAAATCGCCCGCGTCTTCATTGGCTTCGATTCCAAGGAAGTGGTCGCCTACCACGTGCTGGCCCAAAGCATCATCGAGCACGCGACGATGCCCGTCCTGTTCTCGCCCATCGTGCTGCCGCATCTGCACGAGACCTTCACGCGCGAGCGCAATGCGCTCCAGTCCACGGAATTCTCGTTCTCGCGCTTCCTCGTGCCCTATCTCAGCGGCTTCGAGGGCTGGAGCCTGTTCATGGACTGCGACATGCTGATGCGCGCCGACATTGCCGAGCTTTGGGCGCTTAGGGACGACAGCGCGGCGGTCATGTGCGTGAAGCACGACTACCAGCCGAAGGTCGAAACCAAGTTTCTGGGCCAGGTGCAGACCAAGTACGAGAAGAAGAACTGGTCGAGCGTCATGCTCTTCAACAATGCACGCTGCCGCGCTCTGACGCCGGACTTCGTGAACAGCGCGACGGGCTTGGAGCTTCACCAGTTCAAATGGCTGGAGAGCGACAATGAGATCGGCGAACTGCCGGCCGCGTGGAACTGGCTCGTCAACGAATACGAACACGATGCGAGCGCGAAGAACGTCCATTTCACCGATGGCGGCCCTTACTTCGACGAGTATCGCAATGACGACTATGCCGAGGAATGGTTCGCCATGCGCGAGCGCATGTTGCATGTGACGCAGCGCGCGCCGAGGGCCTGACCGAATGACGAAATCGGAGGGCTTTCCGCAGGCTGGCGAATCAGACGCGCTCAACCGTTGGGCGACGTTCTTTCGCGGATTTTCGACCATCCTTCTGATCGCCAATAGCGACGCGGTTCGGATCGACGATCTGCGCGCGCGCTATGGCGAGGACGCCCTCTTCGTTTTCTTCAATAAGGTCTACAAGGTTCTGGATCGGCCCTTCGACGGTCCGTGCCTCCTTGTGGCGCGCTCCGGCCCGGCGGGCGCCAACATCGTCTATCGCCGCGAAGTGGGGGAGGTGACGAAGCTCGTTCGCTCGCCGCGCTTCCGTGGCATCTGCAATCTACGGGCCGGCGCGGCGGAGCGATTCAGCCCGAGCGACGAGTTCGCCATTCCCGAGCCCGTCGGGCATCTCGATTTGTCCGCCGATCTCTCCGGCTTCTACCCCGAGACGCATCTGGCGACGAGCGGTTTCGCCCTTGCGCTATTTCTGATTGAGGTCGCGCCCGAGTCGAAGGTCGTCCTGGCGGGTTTTACGGCGAGACGCAGCCAGAAATGGAAGCTCTTCGCCGATCATGACTGGACCTTCGAGCAGATCGTCCTGCGCCTTCTCCTGCGCTCCGGGCGTCTGCACATGACGGGCAGCGTCGCGCCCGATCTGTTCGGCGCGGTGTCGCGACGATTCCCCGAGTTCACGCCGGGCGACGTGTCGAGCGTTGCGGCCGAGGTGCTGACGGAGCGGCTGGAAGGGGCGAATCTGGCGATCGACGATCTCCTGAAACTGACGCGACCCCAACGTCGCTTCGACGCGCTTTTACGCCGTCTCAAGCCTAAAACACGAAAGGCCAAGCTTGCTGAGCGCCAAGCCCAGCAATAGGGCTTGCAAAAGCGCGTCGATCTGGATATCTCCAACTCCACGACGACCCCCGCAGGGGTATAGCTCAGTTGGTAGAGCGGCGGTCTCCAAAACCGCAGGTCGTAGGTTCGAGCCCTACTGCCCCTGCCAGTTTCCCCTCAGTTCAAAATGATTTCGACCCCCTTGTGAATCGGTTCGGGTCGGTTTATGTAGTTTTTAACAGACGCGTGGCGCGCGGAGCTGGTCACACAGCTTTACGCGCCTTCTGCCGTGAGCGGTGCATGGCCTCCAAGACAAATCCTTTTACGTTTCTGCAGCAGGTGCGGACCGAAGTCGCGAAGGTGACATGGCCCACTCGTCGCGAGACGGTGATTTCGACCATTATGGTTTTCATCATGGTCGCCTTTGCGGCGACTTTCCTTTTCGTGGCGGATCAGGCGATCGGCTATGGGGTTGGCGCCATCATGAGCGCTGGTCGATAAAAGACGTTTATACGCAGGAATTTCATGGCCGCTCGCTGGTACATCGTCCACGCCTATTCGAACTTCGAAAAGAAGGTCGCCGAATCCATCGAGGAGCAGGCGCGCCAGAAGGGTCTTTCGGACAAGTTCGAGAAGATCCTCGTTCCGACCGAAAAGGTGACGGAAGTTCGTCGCGGCCGTAAGGTGGACTCGGAGCGCAAGTTCTTTCCGGGCTACGTGCTGGTGAAGGCGGATCTGACCGATCAGGTGTTCTCGCTCATCAAGAACACGCCGAAGGTCACCGGGTTCCTGGGTCCGGACAATCGGCCCGTTCCGATTTCCGAGGCAGAGGCCACGCATATCCTGAGTCAGGTTCAGGAGGGTGTCGAGCGTCCCAAGGCCTCGATCTCTTTTGATGTGGGTGAGCAAATCCGCGTGTCGGATGGGCCTTTCGCATCGTTCAACGGCGTGGTTCAGGAAGTCGACCATGAGCGGGCGCGCCTGAAAGTGGAAGTTTCGATCTTCGGCCGTGCAACGCCCGTCGATCTCGAATTCGGTCAGGTCGAGAAGATCTGATCGAGAGAGCCTTGCGGCTCTCGACCGTGCGGAAGGTGAGGTGGGCTGAGCCGGCTCTCCAAGATCCGAACCGCACATCTGCATGGGGCCTTCGGGTCCAGAGGCCGGATCGCCGGCACAACGAAAAGGCAGAAGCTTATGGCTAAGAAAGTAGCAGGCCAGCTTAAGCTGCAGGTCAAGGCCGGTTCGGCGACTCCGTCGCCCCCGATCGGTCCCGCCCTCGGTCAGCGCGGCATCAACATCATGGAGTTCTGCAAGGCGTTCAACGCGCAGACCCAGGAGATGGAGAAGGGATCGCCCGTTCCGGTCGTGATCACCTACTACGTCGACAAGTCCTTCACCTTCGTGATGAAGACGGCTCCCGTGAGCTTCTTCCTCAAGAAGGCGGCTGGCCTCACCAGCGGCTCCAAGGAGCCCGGCAAGGTCGTTGCCGGCAAGGTCACGCAGGCTCAGGTCCGCGAGATCGCCGAGAAGAAGATGAAGGATCTGAACGCGAATGACGTCGATGCCGCCATGACCATGGTCATGGGCTCGGCTCGTTCGATGGGCCTGGAAGTGGTGGGCTGAGACGATGGCTAAGATTGCAAAGCGCATTGCGAAGGCCCGCGAGGGTATCGACCGCGAGAAGCTCTACGACCTCGCCGACGCGATCGCCCTCCTGAAGGAGCGTTCCACGGCCAAGTTCGACGAGACGATCGAAATCGCCATGAATCTCGGCGTCGATCCTCGCCATGCGGACCAGATGGTTCGTGGCGTCGTCAATCTGCCGAACGGCACGGGCCGTACGGTCCGCGTCGCGGTCTTCGCGCGCGGTGCCAAGGCTGACGAAGCCCGCGCTGCCGGCGCCGACATCGTCGGCGCGGAAGAGCTGGTCGAGCAGGTTCAGGGCGGTCAGATCGACTTCGATCGCGCTATCGCGACGCCCGACATGATGGGCCTCGTCGGCCGCCTCGGTAAGGTCCTTGGCCCGCGCGGTCTGATGCCAAACCCGCGCGTCGGCACGGTGACCATGGACGTCGCCGCCGCCGTCAAGGCGTCGAAGGGCGGTGCGGTCGAGTTCCGCGTCGAGAAGGCCGGCATCATTCACGCTGGCGTCGGCAAGGCCTCGTTCGGCGCGGACGCGCTGCTCGAGAACATCCGCGCTTTCGCGGACGCCGTCACCAAGGCGAAGCCGTCGGGCGCCAAGGGCAATTATGTCCAGCGCATCGCGGTCTCCTCGACCATGGGTCCCGGCATCAAGGTCGACCCCGCGACGGTTCGTCCGGTCGCCTGATTGCAATTCGGAAGGACAGGGGGCATATCCCGTCCTTCCAACATCATCTCGAGTCGCGAGAGCGGCTCGGATAGGTGAGGCTTCTCGCGAAGCCTCGCTTCCTGTCCAAGATTGCGGGCGACCATTCGGATGTTCCGAGGGGTCTTAATCCACGAGCCTGCATGAGACGGGGAAAGATCCGAATTCGTTGGCCCTTGGCCAAGACCTTCGGTTCGAACCTCTGAATGCCTTGTGTTGTCTACGGTTCCCATGCGGACCCAGGGAAGCCAAGGGGACAGGATCCTCGAGCGTCGTTCGGTTCGCCGAACGGCAAACGGCAACCGGAACTTGCTCGCAAGGGTAAGTTCCAACTGGAGAGTGGCAGTGGACAGAGCGGAAAAGCGCGAGTTCGTCACCGAGCTGAACGGAGCCTTCAAGGCGTCCGGTTCGATCGTGGTGGCTCGTTATGCCGGTCTCACCGTCGCGCAGATGAACGATCTTCGTACGAAGATGCGTGCGCAGGGTGGAACCGTCAAAGTCGCGAAGAACCGCCTCGCCCAAATTGCTCTTCAAGGCACGGACGCCGAAAAGATCGACGGATTGTTTCAGGGCCAGACCCTGATCGCCTATTCCGCCGATCCGATTGCGGCTCCGAAGGTGGCCAACGACTTCGCCAAGGGGAACGACAAGCTCGTGATCCTCGGCGGTGCGATGGGCACCACGGCCCTCGATGCGGAAGGGGTCAAGGCTTTGGCCGCCCTTCCGTCGCTCGACGAACTGCGCGGAAAGCTGCTGGGCATGATCCAGACCCCGGCGACCCGCATCGCAGCCGTCGTTGCGGCACCCGCGGCTCAGCTCGCGCGCGTGTTCTCGGCCTATGCCAAGAAGGACGAAGCGGCGTGAGGCTTGTTCCTCGCTGCATTCAGAACATTCGAACTGTAAAGGAAGACTACTATGGCTGATCTCGCCAAGATCGTTGAAGACCTGTCGAGCCTGACCGTCCTCGAGGCTGCTGAGCTCTCGAAGATGCTCGAAGAGAAGTGGGGCGTCTCCGCTGCAGCTCCCGTCGCCGTTGCCGCCGCTGGCGGCGCTGGCCCGGTGGCTGAAGTCGAAGAGAAGACCGAGTTCGACGTGATCCTCGCCGAAGCCGGCGCGAACAAGATCAACGTCATCAAGGAAGTCCGTGCGATCACGGGCCTCGGCCTTAAGGAAGCCAAGGATCTCGTCGACGGCGCTCCGAAGCCGGTCAAGGAAGCCGTCTCGAAGGACGAAGCTGCCAAGATCAAGGACCAGCTCGAGAAGGCTGGCGCGAAGGTCGACGTCAAGTAAGACCGCCTTCTTGGCGTCTTGCGCATGAAAATGGCGGGCGGGACGGCAGTTTGCCGTTCCGCCTTCCGTGCTCGGGGCGGCACCTCCGCTCCAGGCGTGCGTGTCTCCCGAGAGTCGGGCTTCGGCTTTCGGGAGACACGGACCGGCCTCTGGTCCCCACAGTCTAACGCCGAGCGGCGGGCCCACCGCGACAGGCGTTTCTCCCCGGCGGGGAGGACAGTATAGTTCAGCCCTTCGGTCAAGGGCGCTGACGAGAGCAAGGAGCGACGATGTCTCAGACGACGACGTTTAGCGGTCGCAGGCGCGTACGCAAATTCTTCGGGTCCATCCCCGAAGTCGCCGAGATGCCCAATCTCATTGAGGTTCAGAAGGCGTCCTATGATCAGTTCCTCATGGTGGACGAGCCCGAAGGCGGGCGTCCCGACGAGGGGCTGCAGTCCGTTTTCCGCTCCGTTTTCCCGATTTCCGACTTTGCCGGCCATTCCATGCTGGAATTCGTCAAGTACGAGTTCGAGCAGCCGAAATTCGACGTCGATGAGTGCCGCCAGCGCGACCTGACCTACGCTGCTCCGCTGAAGGTGACGCTGCGCCTCATCGTGTTCGATGTCGACGAGGATACGGGCTCCAAGTCCATCAAGGACATCAAGGAGCAGGACGTCTACATGGGCGACATGCCGCTCATGACGATGAACGGCACCTTCATCGTCAACGGCACGGAGCGCGTCATCGTCTCGCAGATGCACCGCTCGCCGGGCGTCTTCTTCGACCATGACAAGGGCAAGTCGCACTCGTCCGGCAAGCTGCTCTTTGCCGCGCGCGTCATCCCCTATCGCGGCTCCTGGCTCGACATTGAGTTCGACGCCAAGGACATCGTGTTCGCGCGCATCGACCGGCGCCGCAAGATCCCCGTGACCTCGCTCCTCATGGCGCTGGGCATGGATGGCGAAGAGATCCTCTCGACCTTCTACAATGTGGTGAAGTTCGAGAAGGGCAAGGACGGCTGGCGGATTCCGTTCTCGGTCGAGCGCGTGCGCGGCCAGAAGGCGATCACCGACCTGATCGACGCTGATTCCGGCGAAGTGCTGGTCGAAGCCGGCAAGAAGGTGACCGCTCGTCAGGCGCGCCAGATGAAGGAGCGCGGCGTCGTGGCTCTGCGCGCCACCGACGAGGACCTGTTCGGCAATTATCTCGCCGAGGACGTCGTGAATTTCGCGACGGGCGAAATCTATCTCGAAGCGGGCGACGAGATCGACGAGAAGACCCTCAAGGTTCTGCTCGACGCAGGCTACGAGGACGTTCCCGTTCTCGACATCGATCACGTGACGGTCGGCGCCTATATTCGCAATACGCTGGCGGCCGACAAGAATGAGAATCGCCAGGACGCGCTGTTCGACATCTACCGCGTCATGCGCCCCGGCGAGCCGCCGACGATGGAAACGGCGGAAGCCATGTTCCAGTCGCTGTTCTTCGATGCCGAGCGCTACGACCTGTCGGCCGTCGGTCGCGTCAAGATGAACATGCGTCTCGACGTCAACGCCGAGGATACGGTTCGCGTCCTGCGCAAGGAAGACATTCTTGCGGTGGTTCGCCTGCTCGTGGACCTGCGCGACGGCAAGGGCGAGATCGACGACATCGACAATCTCGGCAATCGCCGCGTGCGTTCGGTCGGCGAGCTCATGGAGAACCAGTACCGCGTCGGTCTGCTTCGCATGGAGCGCGCGATCAAGGAGCGCATGTCGTCGGTCGAGATCGACACCGTCATGCCGCAGGACCTGATCAACGCGAAGCCGGCGGCCGCCGCCGTGCGCGAGTTCTTCGGCTCGTCGCAGCTATCGCAGTTCATGGATCAGACCAACCCGCTCTCCGAGATCACGCACAAGCGTCGTCTCTCGGCGCTCGGCCCCGGTGGTCTGACCCGCGAGCGCGCCGGCTTCGAAGTGCGCGACGTGCACCCGACGCATTACGGCCGTATCTGCCCGATCGAAACGCCGGAAGGCCCGAATATCGGTCTGATCAACTCGCTGGCGACGTTCGCACGCGTCAACAAGTACGGCTTCATCGAAAGCCCGTATCGCCGCGTCGTGGACGGGAAGGTGACGGGCGACGTCGTCTATCTCTCGGCGATGGAAGAGTCGAAGCACTACGTCGCGCAGGCCAACGCCATCCTGACGGATGACATGCGCTTTGCCGAAGACTCCGTCATCTGCCGTCATTCCGGCGATGTGATGATGACGCCGCGCGAGAACGTCGATCTGATGGACGTGTCGCCGAAGCAGCTCGTGTCGGTAGCCGCCGCGCTCATCCCGTTCCTTGAGAACGACGACGCGAACCGCGCTCTCATGGGCTCGAACATGCAGCGTCAGGCCGTGCCGTTGGTGCGCGCCGAAGCGCCGTTCGTCGGCACCGGCATGGAAGCCGTCGTGGCGCGCGACTCGGGTGCTGCCATCGCGGCGCGTCGCGGCGGTGTGGTCGATCAGGTGGATGCGACGCGTATCGTTATCCGCGCGACGGAAGACCTTGAAGGCGGTCGTTCGGGCGTCGACATCTATCGCCTGATGAAGTTCCAGCGTTCGAACCAGTCGACCTGCATCAACCAGCGCCCGCTGGTGAAGATGGGCGACCGGGTGCGTCGCGGCGACATCATCGCGGACGGTCCGTCGACAGATCTCGGCGATCTCGCCCTCGGCCGGAACGTGCTCGTCGCGTTCATGCCGTGGAATGGCTACAACTACGAGGACTCGATCCTCCTGTCCGAGCGCATCGTCGCCGACGACGTCTTCACCTCGATTCATATCGAGGAATTCGAGGTCATGGCGCGCGACACCAAGCTCGGCCCTGAGGAAATCACACGCGACATTCCGAACGTGTCGGAAGAAGCGCTGAAGAATCTCGACGAAGCGGGCATCGTCTATATCGGTGCGGAAGTGCAGCCCGGCGACATCCTGGTCGGTAAGATCACGCCGAAGGGCGAAAGCCCGATGACGCCGGAAGAAAAGCTTCTGCGCGCCATCTTCGGTGAAAAGGCCTCCGACGTTCGCGACACCTCGAACCGTATGCCTCCCGGCACCTACGGCACGGTCGTGGAAGTGCGCGTCTTCAACCGCCATGGTGTGGAAAAAGACGAGCGCGCGATGGCGATCGAGCGCGAGGAGATAGAGCGTCTCGCCAAGGATCGCGACGACGAGCAGGCCATTCTCGACCGTAACGTGTATGGCCGTCTGGTCGAGATGCTGAACGGGCAGGCGGGTGTCGCCGGTCCGCGTGGCTTCCGCAAGGGGACGCAGATCTCGCCCGACGTGATGAACGAGTATCCCCGCTCGCAATGGTGGATGTTCGCCGTCGAAGACGAGCGGATGCAAGGCGAACTCGAAGGGCTGCGGTCCGTCTACGACGAGTCCAAGAAGACGCTCGAACAGCGCTTCATGGACAAGGTCGAGAAGGTCCAGCGCGGCGACGAACTGCCTCCGGGCGTCATGAAGCAGGTGAAGGTCTTCGTCGCGGTCAAGCGCAAGATCCAGCCGGGCGACAAGATGGCCGGCCGTCACGGCAACAAGGGCGTCGTCTCGCGCATCGTTCCGGTTGAGGACATGCCGTTCACCGCCGATGGCACGCATGTCGACATCGTTCTGAACCCGCTGGGCGTGCCGTCGCGCATGAATGTCGGTCAGATTCTCGAGACGCATCTCGGCTGGGCTTGCGCCGGCATGGGACGCCAGATCGGTGATCTGCTCGAGGCTTACCAGCAGACGCATGATGTAGCTCCGCTGCGCAACGAGATCGCCGAACTGATGGGCGAGAGCGAACGCAACGAGCGCGTGGCGCAGTATGACGAGGAATCCGTCGTCACGCTGGCCAAGCAGCTCCGCAAGGGCGTGTCGATCGCAACGCCGGTCTTCGACGGTGCGAACGAGCGCGACATCGTGGAGATGCTCGAAAAGGCCGGTCTGAATGGCTCCGGTCAGGTCACTTTGCATGACGGTCGTACGGGCGAGCCCTTCGATCGTCAGGTCACGGTCGGCTACATCTACATGCTGAAGCTGCACCACCTCGTGGACGACAAGATCCACGCCCGTTCGATCGGCCCGTACTCGCTCGTCACTCAGCAGCCGCTGGGCGGCAAGGCGCAGTTCGGCGGCCAGCGCTTCGGCGAAATGGAGGTCTGGGCGCTCGAAGCCTATGGTGCCGCCTATACGCTGCAGGAAATGCTGACCGTGAAGTCGGACGACGTGGCGGGTCGCACCAAGGTCTACGAGTCGATCGTGCGTGGCGATGACGCGTTCGAGTCGGGCATTCCCGAGAGCTTCAACGTTCTCGTCAAGGAAATGCGCTCGCTCGGCCTCGACGTCGATCTGTCGAACACGGTGGCTGAACTGCCTTACTCCGGGTCCCCTGTGGAAGGGCTGCCCGACGCGGCCGAATAGGCCGCCTCGCAAACGCCGCCTTGTGCGGTCAGGATCGGCGCCCAATGTCTGGGGGCCGATCGGTCTTTGCGGAATCGTTCTTGGCGCCGGCTCCGCCCGGTGCATGGAGAGGCCCCGGGCCTCATAAGGAGACAGCACCATGAACCAAGAGGTTATGAATCTCTTCAATCCTCAGGTGCAGGCGCAAACGTTCGACTCGATCCGGATCTCGATCGCGAGCCCGGAAAAGATCCTGTCCTGGTCGTTCGGCGAGATCAAGAAGCCGGAAACGATCAACTACCGCACGTTCAAGCCCGAGCGTGACGGCCTGTTCTGCGCGCGTATCTTCGGCCCGATCAAGGACTACGAGTGCTTGTGCGGCAAGTACAAGCGCATGAAGTACAAGGGCATCATTTGCGAAAAGTGCGGCGTCGAGGTCACCCTCTCGCGCGTGCGGCGCGAGCGCATGGGCCATATCGAGCTGGCCGCGCCGGTCGCGCATATCTGGTTCCTGAAGTCGCTTCCGAGCCGCATCGGCACGCTGCTCGACATGACGCTGAAGGATATCGAGCGCGTCCTGTATTTCGAGAACTACATCGTCACCGAGCCTGGTCTCACTGCCCTGAAGGAGCATCAGCTCCTCTCGGAAGAAGAGTATCTGATCGCGGTTGACGAATATGGCGAGGATTCGTTCACCGCGCTGATCGGCGCCGAGGCGATCCAGGAACTCCTGGCTTCGATGGATCTCGAGCGGATCGCCGGCGATCTGCGCGAGGAGCTCGCGACGACGACGTCCGAGCTCAAGACCAAGAAGCTGATGAAGCGGCTGAAGATCGTCGAGAACTTCCTGGAGTCGGGCAACCGTCCGGAGTGGATGATCATGAGCGTGATCCCGGTGATCCCGCCCGATCTGCGTCCGCTCGTACCGCTCGATGGCGGTCGCTTCGCGACGTCCGATCTGAACGATCTGTATCGCCGCGTCATCAACCGCAACAACCGCCTGAAGCGGCTGATCGAACTGCGCGCGCCGGGCATCATCATCCGCAACGAGAAGCGCATGCTTCAGGAAGCGGTGGATGCGCTGTTCGACAACGGCCGCCGCGGCCGCGTCATCACGGGCGCCAACAAGCGTCCGCTGAAGTCGCTGTCAGACATGCTGAAGGGAAAGCAGGGCCGCTTCCGTCAGAACCTGCTCGGCAAGCGCGTCGATTATTCCGGCCGCTCGGTCATCGTGACCGGTCCGAGCCTGAAGCTGCACCAGTGCGGCCTTCCGAAAAAGATGGCGCTTGAGCTGTTCAAGCCCTTCATCTACGCGCGCCTCGACGCCAAGGGCTTCTCCTCCACGGTGAAGCAGGCCAAGAAGCTGGTCGAGAAGGAGCGCCCGGAAGTCTGGGATATCCTCGACGAGGTCATCCGCGAGCATCCGGTTCTTCTGAACCGCGCGCCGACTTTGCACCGTCTGGGCATCCAGGCATTCGAGCCCGTGCTGATCGAAGGCAAGGCGATCCAGCTGCATCCGCTGGTCTGCACGGCCTTCAACGCGGACTTCGACGGCGACCAGATGGCCGTGCACGTTCCCCTGTCGATCGAGGCGCAGCTGGAAGCGCGCGTCCTCATGATGTCGACCAACAACATCCTGCATCCGGCCAATGGTCTGCCGATCATCGTGCCGTCGCAGGACATGGTTCTCGGCCTCTACTATCTCTCGATCATGAACGAGAACGAGCCGGGACAGGGCATGGCCTTCTCCGACATCGGCGAACTCGAGCATGCGATCGCCTCGAAGGTCGTGACGCTGCATACGAAGATTCGTGGCCGCATCCGTTCGATCGACAAGGACGGCAACGAAACGTCCAAAATCTACGAGACGACACCGGGTCGTATGCTCATCGGCCAGCTCCTGCCGAAGACGCACAAGATCACCTTCGACATCGCCAACGACCTGATGACGAAGAAGAATATCTCGAAGATGATCGACACCGTCTACCGCCACTGCGGTCAGAAGGACACGGTGATCTTCTGCGATCGCATCATGCAGCTCGGCTTCAAGCATGCCTGCCTCGCCGGCATTTCGTTCGGCAAGGACGACATGGTCATCCCGGATACCAAGCCGAAGCTGATCGGTGAGACACAGACGCTCGCGAAGGAA
Organism: Aureimonas sp. D3; assembly: GCF_001463805.1. Classification (NCBI taxonomy): domain Bacteria; kingdom Pseudomonadati; phylum Pseudomonadota; class Alphaproteobacteria; order Hyphomicrobiales; family Aurantimonadaceae; genus Aureimonas; species Aureimonas sp. D3. The sequence continues at coordinate 11,850 of NZ_BBWM01000083.1, forward strand.
TACGAGCAGCAGTACAATGACGGCCTGATCACGCAGGGCGAAAAGTACAACAAGGTCGTCGACGCCTGGGCCAAGTGCACGGACAAGATCGCCGACGAGATGATGAGCCGCATTCGTGCGATCGAGTTCAATCCGGAGACGGGGCGGCAGAAGCCGATGAACTCGATTTACATGATGTCGCACTCCGGCGCGCGCGGTTCGCCCACGCAGATGCGTCAGCTCGGCGCGATGCGCGGCCTGATGACCAAGCCGTCGGGCGAGATCATCGAAACGCCGATCATCTCGAACTTCAAGGAAGGTCTGACGGTTCTCGAATACTTCAACTCCACCCACGGTGCCCGTAAGGGCCTTGCGGATACGGCGTTGAAGACGGCGAACTCGGGTTACCTCACGCGTCGTCTGGTCGACGTGGCGCAGGACTGCATCATCACGCAGACCGATTGCGGCACGCCGAACGGTCTGACGATGCAGCCCATCGTGGATGCGGGTCAGGTCGTGGCGACGCTCGGCCAGCGCATTCTCGGCCGCACCGCGCTGGAGGACATCCTCCACCCGGTGACCGGCGACGTCCTCGTGAAGGGCGGTGTCACGGTCGAGGAGCGGGATGTCGACATCATCGAGAAGGCTGGCGTTCAATCGGTGAAGATCCGCTCGGCGCTGACCTGCGAAGTGCGTACGGGTATCTGCGCGGTCTGCTACGGTCGCGATCTGGCGCGCGGCACGCCCGTTAACATGGGCGAGGCGGTTGGCGTCATCGCGGCTCAGTCGATCGGCGAGCCGGGCACGCAGCTCACCATGCGTACGTTCCACATGGGCGGCACGGCACAGGTGGTCGATCAGTCGTTCCTGGAAGCTTCCTATGAGGGCAGCGTCCAGATCCGCAACCGCAACGTGGTGCGCGATTCCGAAGGCCGTCTCGTGGCCATGGGCCGCAACATGGCGATCCTGATCCTCGATCCGTCGGGCAAGGAACGTGCTTCGCACCGTGTCACCTACGGTTCGCGGATCTTCGTGGACGATGGCGATCAGGTGCGTCGCGGCCAGCGTATCGCCGAGTGGGACCCCTATACCCGCCCGGTTCTGACCGAAATGGACGGTGTTGTGGAGTTCGAGGACCTTGTGGAAGGTCTCTCGGTTTCGGAACAGGCCGACGAGTCGACCGGTATCACCAAGCGTCAGGTTATCGACTGGCGTGCGAACCCGCGCGGATCGGACCTGAAGCCTGCGCTCGTCATCCGGAAGGAGGACGGGACCATCGCCAAGCTTCAGCGTGGCACGGACGCTCGCTACCTCCTCTCGGTGGACGCGATCCTCTCTGTCGAGCCGGGCTCGAAGGTGCGCGCCGGTGACGTTCTTTCGCGTATTCCGATGGAAAGCGCGAAGACCAAGGACATCACGGGCGGTCTGCCGCGCGTCGCCGAACTCTTCGAAGCGCGTCGTCCGAAGGACAACGCCATCATCGCGGAGATCGACGGCACGATCCGGTTCGGCCGCGACTACAAGAACAAGCGCCGCATCATCATCGAACCGCATGAGGATGGCATCGAACCTGTCGAATACCTGATCCCGAAGGGCAAGCCCTTCCATCTTCAGGAAGGCGACATGATCGAGAAGGGCGACCACATTCTCGATGGCAACCCGGCGCCGCACGACATTCTGGCCATTCGAGGTGTCGAGGCGCTGGCAAGCTACCTCGTCAACGAAATCCAGGAAGTCTACCGGCTGCAGGGCGTGTTGATCAACGACAAGCACATCGAGGTGATCGTTCGCCAGATGCTGCAGAAGGTCGAAATCGTTGAGTCCGGTGACTCCGGCTACATTCCGGGCGACAATGTCGATCGGATCGAGCTGGCCGAAGTCAACGAGCGTCTGGTGGAAGAGGGCAAGAAGCCGGCTTCCGGCAACCCGGTCCTCCTCGGCATCACCAAGGCCTCGCTGCAGACGCCTAGCTTCATCTCGGCGGCGTCCTTCCAAGAGACCACACGCGTCCTTACGGAAGCGGCGGTCGCCGGCAAGATGGATACGCTGCAGGGGCTCAAGGAAAACGTTATCGTCGGCCGTCTCATCCCGGCGGGTACGGGCGGCATGATGACCCAGGTTCGTCGCATCGCCTCGTCGCGTGACGATCTGATCATCGACGATCGCCGCAAGGCTTCGGCGTCGCCGAGCGCGGACCGCCTGCTGACGAACATGACCAACGCGGCCGAGTAATCTGGTCGTGACCCAAGACAGGGGAGGGCGCCGCTCGGCGCCCTTTTCTTTATGCCGACGGCTTGGTGCCTGAGTTCAGGTTGTCAAGAGCACGTGGTGGAACGGGGCTTGACGCGCCGTCGCGGAATCGTTAAACACCCGCCAACAGAGCCGATGTAAGGCACGATATTCCCCGGAGCGACGCGCTCGGGAATGGCTCCTTAAACAAGGCTTCGTTCAACGAGACGCACCATTGCTGGTCGCATGATCGCGGTTTTGCCTGCGATCCTCTGCATCATTCCCGGGCAGACCTCTTATTATGTGAGGTCGACGCCCGGTTTCGCGTATGAACTATGCGGACCGAATCGCGGCAAGTGCCGATCGTTTCGAACCGAGATTTGAGAAGAAGGAAGGTTGGAATGCCGACCATCAACCAGCTGATCCGGAAGCCCCGCGTCCGCCCGAGCGAGCGCAATACGGTTCCGGCTCTCCAAGCCAATCCCCAGAAGCGCGGCGTTTGCACTCGCGTTTACACCACGACCCCGAAGAAGCCGAACTCGGCTCTGCGTAAGGTCGCCAAGGTGCGTCTGGTCAATGGCTTCGAGGTCATCGGCTACATCCCCGGCGAGGGGCATAACCTTCAGGAGCACTCCGTGGTCATGATCCGCGGCGGCCGCGTGAAGGATCTTCCGGGTGTGCGCTACCACATCATTCGTGGCGTGCTCGATACCCAGGGCGTCAAGGATCGTCGTCAGCGTCGTTCGAAGTACGGCGCGAAGCGTCCGAAGTAAGCCCGACCGAACGATTTAGAGAGAGCATTCGATGTCCCGTCGTCACTCTGCAGAAAAGCGCGAGATCAATCCGGATCCGAAGTTCGGTGATCTGGTTGTTACGAAGTTCATGAACGCCGTCATGTATGACGGCAAGAAGTCGGTGGCGGAGCGCATCGTCTACGGCGCGTTCGACGTCATGGGCGAAAAGACCCGCCAGGATGCCATCGGCATCTTCCATCAGGCGCTCGAGAACGTCGCTCCCCATGTGGAAGTCCGTTCGCGCCGCGTCGGTGGTGCGACCTATCAGGTCCCGGTCGATGTTCGTCCCGAGCGCCGCCAGGCTCTGGCCATCCGTTGGCTCATCACGGCCGCGCGCAACCGCAACGAGACCACGATGGTGGATCGTCTGTCGGGCGAGCTCATGGATGCGGCGAACAATCGCGGCAGCGCCGTGAAGAAGCGCGAAGACACGCACCGTATGGCAGAAGCGAACCGCGCGTTCTCGCACTACCGCTGGTAAGTCCGGCTTCAATCCGAAAGGCGACGCCCGATGGCCCGCGAATATAAGATCGAAGACTACCGCAATTTCGGCATCATGGCCCACATCGATGCCGGCAAGACGACCACGACCGAGCGGATCCTCTACTACACCGGCAAGTCCCATAAGATCGGCGAAGTGCATGACGGCGCCGCGACCATGGACTGGATGGAGCAGGAGCAGGAGCGCGGCATTACGATCACGTCTGCTGCGACCACGACCTTCTGGAAGGGTCGCGACGAGAAGATGCGTCGGTTCAACATCATCGACACGCCGGGACACGTCGACTTCACGATCGAAGTCGAGCGCTCGCTCCGCGTTCTCGATGGGGCGATCGCTCTTCTGGACGCGAACGCCGGTGTCGAGCCGCAGACCGAAACGGTCTGGCGTCAGGCCGACAAGTATCACGTTCCCCGTATGATGTTCGTCAACAAGATGGACAAGACAGGCGCGGACTTCTTCCGCTGCGTGGACATGATCAAGACTCGCCTCGGCGCGCGTCCGATCGTCGTCCAACTGCCGATCGGTGCCGAGAACGAGTTCAAGGGCGTCGTCGATCTGATCGAGATGAAGGCGCTGGTCTGGCGCGACGAGTCTCTCGGCGCTCAGTGGGATGTCGTTGAGATCCCCGCCGACCTCGCCGATCAGGCGCAGGAATATCGCGAGCTCATGATCGAGACCGCGGTGGAAGTCGACGAAGCCGCGATGGAAGCCTATCTCGAAGGCAACATGCCGGATAACGACAAGCTCCGCGCGCTGATCCGCAAGGGCACCTGCGAAGTCACGTTCACGCCGATCTTCTGCGGCTCGGCTTTCAAGAACAAGGGCGTTCAGCCCCTGCTCGACGGCGTCGTGGACTTCCTGCCGTCGCCGGTCGACGTGCCGGCGATCAAGGGCATCGACCCGAAGAACGAGACCGAGACGACGCGCGTTTCGTCTGATGACGAGCCTCTCTCGATGCTCGCCTTCAAGATCATGAACGACCCGTTCGTCGGTTCGCTCACCTTCTGCCGCATCTATTCCGGTAAGCTCACCAAGGGCACCGGCGTCCAGAACACGGTGAAGGAAAAGCGCGAACGCATCGGCCGTATGCTGCAGATGCACTCGAACTCGCGTGAAGACATCGAAGAGGCGTTCGCGGGCGACATCGTCGCTCTCGCCGGTCTCAAGGAAGTCACCACGGGCGACACGCTTTGCGATCCGCTGAAGCCGGTCATTCTGGAGCGCATGGAATTCCCCGATCCGGTCATCGAGATCGCGATCGAGCCGAAGACCAAGGGCGACCAAGAAAAGATGGGCCTCGCGCTCAACCGCTTGGCCGCTGAAGATCCTTCGTTCCGCGTCAAGACGGACGAAGAGTCCGGCCAGACGATCATCGCCGGCATGGGCGAGCTGCATCTCGACATTCTCGTCGATCGCATGAAGCGCGAGTTCAAGGTCGAAGCGAATATCGGCGCCCCGCAGGTCGCCTATCGTGAGACGATCACCCGCGCGGCGGATGTCGACTACACGCACAAGAAGCAGACCGGTGGTACCGGCCAGTTCGCTCGTGTAAAGCTGCACATCGAGCCGGGCGAGCCGACCACGGGCTATGTCTTCGAATCGAAGATCATCGGCGGTGCGGTTCCGAAGGAATACGTGCCGGGCGTTCAGAAGGGCATCGCTTCGGTGATGACCTCGGGTCCGCTCGCGGGCTTCCCGATGGTCGACATCAAGGCCGAGCTTATCGACGGTGCCTACCACGATGTCGACTCCTCGGTTCTGGCCTTCGAAATCGCCTCGCGCGCTGGCTTCCGCGAAGCCATCCAGAAGGCCGGTCCGAAGCTTCTCGAGCCGATCATGAAGGTCGAAGTTGTCACGCCGGAAGACTATGTCGGTGACGTGATCGGCGACTTGAACAGCCGCCGCGGCCAGATCCAGGGCACGGAGTCGCGGGGAATCGCGACTGTTGTCAACGCGATGGTTCCCCTCGCGAACATGTTCGGTTATGTGAACACTCTGCGTTCGATGTCTCAGGGCCGGGCCCAGTACTCGATGCAGTTCGATCACTACGAGCAGGTTCCGAACCAGGTCGCGGAAGAGATCCAGAAGAAGTTCGCCTGACGCTTCGGCGAAGGCGAATCCCTGTTGGCTCATGTGAGCCGAACGAATGATTTGATGGAGTGCCGCAATGGCCAAGAGCAAATTCGAGCGTAACAAGCCGCATGTGAACATCGGCACGATTGGTCACGTTGACCATGGGAAGACGTCGCTGACGGCGGCGATCACGAAGTATTTCGGCGAGTTCCGC
>NZ_BBWM01000084.1:0-14850 GCF_001463805.1 Aureimonas sp. D3
TGAGACTGCGCGAACGGCTTACGGGATGAAACCAAGTGACGGGCCGAAAGCCGACCGGCAGCTTTCGAGTTGATTGCGTGGAAAGCTGCCATTCCGAAAACCGGCCCATTACTGCCGTCCACCCGACTGCGCATTTTTCCCGAAGCGGACATCGCGAACCAAATGTACAAGCTGATCCACGTCTTCTTGAGCCGCGGGCAGATTAGCCTGACTTAGTCATCGTCGACCTGTTCCGGTGGAGGCAGGACCCAGCCATCAGCCTGAAGAAAAGTCAGAACTTCATCATATTTATTGGTACGGCGCATGCGGCGGACATGCTGATAGAAGCGATTGCGCGCATCCGGGGTTGGCTGGTTAGCTGCTACCGCGTTGCGGAGGACTTCAACTAGCAGTGTGTCGGTTTCGGCAGCGTCCCAGTTTTGACCATTCTCGAGGATGGCATCGAGAAGCTGATCGATCTGCTGGCTGGCTAGGCGCCCAGCAAATGGGGAGATCAGGTCGCGAAAATTGGCTTCTGAGCCACGCCAACTTTCGGACTCCTGATACAGCGCGACCGCGCGAGGCCAGAGGTCGGCTAGCGGCTGCATGGCGATTGCATTAGCCAGATGTTCCCGATTCAAGGCCGCGATCACTGCAAGGAGTGGAGCCCGGAAGTGCGGCAAGGTTACGCCTGTGAGAATGCGGTAATCTGCGATCGTAGCTGCGTCGGCGTTGTCGATCGTCGCCTGTAGGGCCATCCGCGTCGGTTCCATTAGAAGCATCCAGAAGTCCGGGAAGGATGCGATAAACGCGATTGCGCGGGGTCTGTGTTGGGGGTCGAGGCCGTCGATCAGCCTGACGATCATGGCGGAGATGTCTGGCCATGACGGGGCGGCGCGTTCGCGCACCGCAACAAGGGAAGAGGTGATCTTACGCTGTTGGGTTTCCCACTGGGCTGGCACGCCCTTAAGCAGGGATTTCGCTAGCACCATACCGAAATTGCGGATGTTCTGGGTGCGGACGCGGGCGAGATAGCGCTGTTCGACATAGTCAAGAATGCGCGCATGAGCGGTAGGGAAACCGGACGATTGCACATCGATGTCGAAAAGGTCGAAGATCGCCTTGCCTTGCAAGGGCTCCTGCGAGAGGACGAGATCGACCGCATTGACCAGGTGAAGGCGCGCCAGTTCAGGCGACGGCTCGAACAGTTCAGCTTCTGCCGAGAACGCCGGATGGGCGCAGAGATGCCTGTCTTCGCGAAGGCGTGCCAACTGATTTTGAGCGATGCGGTTGACGACCTGGGTGTTGGCGGTCGCATCTTCGAGAATATCCGCCTCAAGCTGAAGCAGCTTCCTGATGTCGGCTGCGGTGGTGGCGTTATCCCAAGCGGTGATGAAGGTCGTCGCGGCCGCATCGCCCATGGCGCTCAACTCGCGATACTTGGCGATAAGATCATAGACGAGGGCAACCCAGACAGACGTCAACGAAGCGCGCAGCGCACCAGCCTTGTAGGCCTTCACCGCGTCGAGAAAGTAGATTTTCGATTGGGGGTTACGAATTTTTGTCAGTAAAATATCGAGATCAATAAATTCGGAATCCACGGTGCTCTACCTCAGGAATGCGATGTCGAATAAAATTAAATTATCTACGGAATTTCGTATCATTTATATTTAATATCGCCAGATAAAATTAAGTCCATTGTCCTTTCGAATTACTGATAAAGCGCCTTTTCCTCAATGCCAATTTGAAAAATATCAGTATCGAGAAAGGCGTAAACAGGCACAATTGGAAAAGCAGCGCACACCTCATTGAGAATGATTTGCTGTGGCATCACGATTTCGGCGGGCATAATGGTAGCGTTATAGTCGGCCAATTGTGTGAGATCAACGATCTTGGCGACTTCGAGGGGTGGATCCTGGAGGTTAATAAAGACGCCGATGGTGTTCGCGTCCATGACCGTCCATTCGTTATAGTCTGTCGAATTGGCGAAGGTGTCCATGACAGCCTGCCGGGAGTAGGGTGTGCCAAGGCCCGTTCGGCAGCCGTTCGTATCCCGAACGGTGCCGGCATCAGTCGGGTGGGCGGACGTGATTGAAGCGATGGAACAAGGCTTGAGCACGATGCCGATAGAGCCGAAGGTCTTGCAGTGGCCAGGCCAAATCACAGAACAACTCACGTCGCCGACGCCGGTGTCGCAAACCTTGATGGCATCGCGCAGATCGTCGGGAAACAGGGGACCGTCCAGCCCTTCGTCACCTTTCCCTGGCCGGGAGCAATGCACGATGAGAGCATTGCGTGAGCTCAATAGGTCGATGAGTTCCTCATAGGGCATAGCAAATCCTAAATATCTTTACATGGCGAATGGCTGTCGCGAGCCAGGCCACTCGTCGCCTTCCATCTGGAGGGCGAGATCAGCCCGAGTCAGCCGCCGAAGGCTTGACGCGGCGACGAACTGTACGCCGAGGGCGAGTTTCACGACCTGAAGCCGCTTTAATCCGGCAGGCTTGTACCGGCTTTCGACGTAGGGCGGCAGTGCACCGACAATGGCCTGAACCCGCGCATCATCGCGGTGGGGGCGTCCTTCCGCCATGCGAAGAGTTATCGATGACAGATTGTGACCATTCTTGCCTTTCCGGAAGGAATCCGGGTCGGTGCCGTCGTGGACGAGGGATGCCTTCATCGAGAGTTCGGCGACCATACAAATCGGCTGAATGACTGAGTCATGACTGAAGGAGGTCGGTAGCGTGTTGGCAACGTCCTCGATGTTGGACCGCGCCATGCGCCATAATGTCGTTGCCGCCGGTATCGCGTGTTCGATTTCACTCAGGCCATTGGTGAAATCGTGGAGGTCGGCGACCGAGAAAGCGACGTCCCCTGCAATTGCTCTATCCTGTCGGCACCAGATCCACCATTCTTCGGCGCTGGCGAAGCCCGCGACCTGCCAAGGTTGGAGAGAGACCTGGCCGAACACGACCGGAAATGTCAGCTTGCGTACCTGATCGACGGAGGCGGCGAAACCTATCCCAGCGCCTGGCCAGTTGGTGTCGACCTCGGGCATCATGGCGGCATAGGCGTCCATGATCCGCTTGACTTCGGGGTTCCCGCCAATGCCGATGACGAAGCTGGAGCCGAGGATTTCTGTCGCGGCCCAGAATGGCCGCTTATGGATATGGATACCTTCCTCTGCATATTTCAGATCGAGACGGCGCAGATCATCCAATGTCCATGAACTCATGCTCGATCTGCGTCCGCTGCCGCATCACGGTTCCGCTCTTGCTCGATGGGAATGGGTATAAGGTCGAGTGGCCCAAATCCACGCAGGCGCAACTGCGTGAATTTTCGACTAGAAAGGTCAATAGCGAGCTCTGACGTGAAGGGGATGAGATAGGTACTGGCGTCGAAACCGTTGAAATTTATGCCTTCAGCCTTCAGCGCTTTGAAGACCTTGCACGTAGCCGAGACAAAAATCGGCATAAGATCGAGATATGCTTGATCGTCGGGGTATCTGTGCTGCGAACGGAAAGCGCGGATTTCTGGCAGTCCGAGTTGGGAATCGATCACCGTAAACCGGCTGGTTGCTTTTGCACCTTTCACAGAGACGTCCAGATATGGCGATGCACGCGAAGGGTCGAGGCGTGCGTCCAAGTCGTCCAATCTTATATGGTGGGACATTAAGATCGGAGCGCCGTGGGCCGTCGGGTGGTTGGCGAGCAAAAAGGATGCGCCGATCCAGGATTCTATTCCACCTCGCTCGAGGTGCAGGCGTCGCTTCAGACTTATGAAGAGTGGATGATCGCGATGATGGGTTGCGTTTCGTATGGCTATAATCAGGGCGGTATCCCCATGATTAAAATAGGGGAATAGCTTCTTTGAGACATCATAAAGCGTATGGAACGCCTCAAGCTTCATCTCGAAGCAACGATCGACATTATCAATCGCTTCTTCGGCGTCGATCTTGAACAATTCGCCAAAACGCATTTGCGCTTCAACGTAAATTCGCATGCTGTTTGCGAGCTTGCTGACTGCATTCTCGATGATCTTGCTGCTATCCAAAGGCTTATCCTCGCCGATACTCGGCTTGTCAGCCGTTTGTTTCTATCGGAGGTGATTTCGAAAATAGCGCGTGGCGAAGTTCGATCTGTGATCCGGCTTGGCGGGTGTGCCTTGTGCGGAAGCGCTCGATCGTTTCGATTGCGGCAAGGGGTGTAGGCCCCTCAGCGAGCGCGAGAGGGACATGGCTGCCGATGGCGTCGGCAATCCGTGAATTGGCAAAGGGCACGTCGCCGTCGAGCACGTAACCAAGCATGCACCCCACAGGTAGCTGCTCGGCATATTGCTCGGTGAGAAAACGCATCATGCCCTGTGTGACGTACACGGTGGCCAGGGAACTGCGGCTTCCGCCGTTGATCACGTTGAGCCGCTTACACTCATAGGCGAGGTATCGCTCCCGATCCCAGTCGAAAAGCACGGCGATGTCGATGATGCCCTTGCTGTATTTCGACCCGTCAGCCGCTAGGCCGAACGGCTCGAACTGGTACTCGACCCAATGGCATAACCGACGCACCACAACGTCATTGGCGAGGCGATCGACGAGGTTGATGGTGATGTCATCTTCCCCAGGCTGTTCGGGAAGAACCGCCATGCACGCCGGCCACGCCGACGCGATTCTCTCTAGGAAGCGATCATCAAACGAAACGAAGTTGTCGACCCACCCCTGCACATCGCCGATCAGCATCAGTTTGCGCCCCGCTGATGCGGCACGGCGGCGGCCTGCTGGAGGTCGAGCGCTATCCCATCAGCATCGGCGAGCGCGGTGGAGCGTAGCCAGAAGCGCATTTGCATAGGCTTGATGAGGTAAAGGTACTCACCGACGAAGACGCGCATATCTGGCATGAGCTGGAAATTGCCGTCGAGGGGCCTGTGGATGTGGGCTGCAAGCTGCTCGAGTACGTCGCTGAGTTCGCTGCCAGCATCTTCGGCGTAGTCGTCATGGCCGCCGAGATGCAGGCGCAGGATCGCCAAGTCAGCGCTGCGCGCGACGAGACGGGCATCGATCTTCTTGCCTTTGAACCAGTCCGCGAGGCTCGCCGACAATGTGTGCGCGTATAGAGCGCGTTGCGGTTCGTCAGGTGCCCCCCAGAGTTTCGGGAAGTGACCTTCATGGGGCTGAAGCGCGGGCAAGATCATCTCGACGGTGTCGTCGATCAGCGCGATCTCATCGGGCGACAGGCAGAAATATTGGTAGGCGAGCTGATCGATCCTGCGGAGACTCTCGCCCTCGTCAATCTGCATCGCAAAGGGCTCCATAGAGCGTTCGCGCGCGTCATCGATTATGGCGATCAACTCAAGAGCGGCTTGGTGGGCCGGGCCTGGATCAGGGAGATCAGCGGGTGACGGAAACGGCAAACGCAACAAGTCAGCCTGTTGTACTTTCGGCCGATCAGATCCGAAAAAAGCCGTGCCGTGAAATGCGTACCAGACCGCAATGCGACTATTGAGGAACGCGGTGAGGACCTTTGCTCGATCGCTTTGACCATCCGGCACCACGATCGCTTGGAAGATGTGCTCGAAGGTTAGCGGCTCATCGCAGTAGGCGGCCCTGAGACGGTTCTGTGAGGTCTCCACACCCTGCGGGACAAGGATACGCGTTTCATCGAACCCCGCTTCAAACCCGCGGCGACGGACTATCGATGAGGTTGCGGGCAGCAAGCCATCTGCAGCCTGCGCTAGGCGTGAATAGGCTCCAATGGGCAGGTCAGGCAGTCGACCGACATACTCGCTGGCGAGCGGAGGCGCATCTCCTTCGCTGTCCTCGTTGAAGGGCTGATAGCCTTGCCCGATGACCCATCGATTGCCTAGATTTTCGCGGCGACGGCTCAGGCTGCCGTAATCGCTGATGAAGGCCCCGAGTTTGGGAAGCCTCGCAAGATAGGCGAAGAGTTTGGCGTCCGGCTCGCGCATCCAGAGGCGCTGCTTGAAGATAAGCGGGTTATCCAGGACCGCGCCCACTCCGAGCGAGGCCTTGTCCACGCTGCTCAGCGTAATGACGCGCTTGATGCGCAGATTAAGGTCAGCCTTTGGCGCCCAGTAGTCGAAGCTATACGGAAAGTTATCCGGATTGGTGCAGCCGTAGATAATCAGAGCAGCGGGGCGATGCGCTTTCTCAAAGAGCTGGAATCGAAGGTCAGCGAAGTTGATGACGCGGCGGACGTGAGATTTTCGGAAGAACGCATTACGCGCCTGGACCGTGTTTTGGGCATGGTTGTGTAGAAACCCCATCGCCGGCAGCAGAAACGCAATGAGTCCGCCATCGGCGAGATGTGACAACGCCTTCCAAGTGAATGCCCAAGCGTCCTCGCCGCCGGGCATGGGGTGCCCTTCTTTCTTGCTCCACTGAACGGAAGGCCGAGCCGGACCGCGGCGGCTGGTCCACGGCGGATTGCCGATGATAACCTCATATCGCAGGCTGTCCGGCGAAACCTCAAAGAAGTCGCGGCAGACAAGGCTCTTGCCCCATAGTTCAGGGAGGAGTTTTCCGCGGGTGATGAGCTTGCGAATGTCGCGTGGCGACACCTCTTCCAGGAGGGCGACGTAAAGCGAGAACACGGCCACCCGAACGGCGCCGCCATTCAGATCCCAGCCGTGGATCTGGCTCAGCAAGGACAGCAGCGTCTTCCAAGAAATCGTCTGCGTCTTGTGCTTGGCGCGCCAGTGTTCACAGAGCCGCTGGAATGAGCGGACGAGGAAAACGCCCGAACCGCAGGCAGGGTCGAGGAAGTTTCCGGTCGTTCGCGCCGCATCCGGCAACATCTCCCACGCCTGGGAAACTACGGTGTCGGCAAGGAACATCGGCGTGTAGTAGGCGCCGCTGGCGCGACGTTCGGCCTCGCGTTCGCCTAAGAAGCGATCGTAGACGGCGCTGACCAGTTCGATCGGGATATAGCGGAAGTCATAGCCCCAGAACCGCTGCTGTCCGGAATGGGCCATTTCCTCACGGCCTGACCGGAACCGCGCCAGGATCGTCAAATGGGCGGGTGTGATTTCTGGTGTCTGGCTCCTTGGTTCGAAGGAGCACGGCGCCACGAATAGATCGCCGTTGAAATCCGCATGGAGTGTCCGGAAGAAGGACCGGAAGAGATTGACGTCGCCCGTTTCCAGCAGCGTCGAAAAACTCACCGCGCTATTGTCGGAGACGGCGGCAAAGTAGGCGGGCGTTACGATCTCACGGTCCTCAAGGTAGGCGATAAACATCGCCTGTATGAGCAGGGCCTGAGCCGCATCGGGAGCGAGTGCAGCCTTCTGCAGGAGATCATGGGACGCATTCAGATTCTCGAGGAGTACCTGATCGATGCGTTCTTTCGGGGGGAAATACTCTTCGTAGTCTTTCCAGAGACGTCCGGATTCTGTACCGTATATCAGGTTCTGAAACCGCAGGGCTTCGGTTGTCAGGCTGAGGCTGTCGATAAGGCAACGCGTCTCGAAGGCGTCGCCTGGATCGCTCCACGGCGTACGGGCGAGCGAAAACGCTCTGAGCGTATCGTCGGCGATAACCAGCAACAGGCTGGCTAGGCCCTGATTCCAGAGTGCGCCGTGAAGATCGATAACGGCCGCGCGGTCGTAGTGATCGGCTTCTAGAATCGCGACGGTCGGGACGCCTTGTACGCAGAAGATCGCCGATACACCCATCTCGGTGAGAGCGGCTCGGATAGCCGGCGCGTGTGGAACGTCGCTGACGGCCTCGGCTGACTCGTAAAGTTCAGGCGAGCGCCGGTGTGTGAGCCCCAAGCGGTCTTTCCACTCCGGCGCCAATGCGGATGCCAGGCTAGTGGTCATGCTCGTCTTCCACGTCGTTCGGTTTGCGAGCCGATCGCTGTAGGGCGAAACTTCAGATAGCCTTGAGCGAGATCCGCCTCAGTAGTCGTCAGCGCCGACCTCAAACGCGACACGATGGGTCCACAAGGAACGCGTAGAGTGGAGGCGTCGAGCGACGGACGCATCGACGTGCCAGCGTCAACGAGACGGATGCTATCCGCTTCGATTAGGGCAACGCAGGTTTCCAGCGAGAGCCAAGATTTTCCGCGACACTCCCTGAACAGTTCATCGAAACGGTCGCCCACTGTGCCAACACGGACACCAAAATCTCTGACCAGTTCCGCCACGATCGCCATCGCGACGACGTCCCCAGGTGTGAAGCTTGGAGCGTGACCCTTATGCTCAGCCAAAGCCGGGATGGCATGGCGCCACGTCCGCAGGGCATCCACGGAGATAGAAAGCAGCTCGCGAATCTGGCTTTGAGTGTAGCGCATTAGGCTGGATTAGCTGGGAATGGCACGCAGATCAATGCGGGGTTAACCCCGCGTCTGTACCCTCATTGTTCTATGCAGCGACCTAGGATCTGGCAGCGAGGATAGCGAAGACTAGTACGGTGAGCCCTATGATAGGCGCTGCTGACCGTGCAACATGTCCCGGAAGGTGGCGCCTAGAAGACGTTGAGGGTGTAGCTGAAGGGGGGCAGCTCGAAAGTCGCCGTACACTGTCGTGGAAACGGCGGCGCTGGTTTGAACACCCGCCGGATGATCGGTGCGGACTTGAATGGCGACAGATGGCGGAAGTTGCGTCTCCGAAATCTAGAGCAGATCCGGTTCACGCTGCATCGTATCCTGCGGCTTGAAAGCAGTTGGCGCATTCTCCTGGTGTGAAAGCCGGGACGAGGTCGCCGACGGCTTTCCAGAGTGCGTCGACGGTGTGCTCGGCGCTGGCTCGCAACAGCGCCTTAAGCTTGGCGAAGTCGTTTTCGATTGATAGTGTGGATGGCTCCTGCTCCCACCCTCAAGCTGAGGCATACCGGCGACCGGCAGCAACGTCCCAATGCTAGTCGTTTTGACCGTCGCCCCGAGCTTAGTTTACGAACGGCAGGTTTCAGGATCGCGCGGGGTTAATTTGGACGGCTGAGATGGGCGCAAAGCTGCCATAACCGCCATGGAGGTACGTGTGGCTCCGCGGAATTAAGCATTGCTGCCAAACGCCTCACATCGCGAGAACCTACCCTTTGAACCGCTCGCAGGCCGTCAGCCGCTCGATATGACCCTGCATGGTTCCGCCGTAGATTTCCTCTTCTAAGAACTGCAATTCCTCCTCGAAGGCGTCCTCTCCCACCTCGCACCACCAACATTTGGGCTTGCCGCCCATGCCGTCACTCCAGCGATAGCCGCGAGCCTTCAGGACGTCCTTCGTGTGGAATGGAGAGCCTATGGCATGAATTCGCAACCGAGTTCTCTCAGCTGACGCAATCAGCTGCTGGAAGGCGGGAAGAGCGTCTGTTCGCGAGGCTTGGCTCAATACCTCCAGGAGGGCATGGCAGTCGTCGATCGCGCGATGGCCGTTATGGAAGAAGCCACTCTGGCCGATAAGATAGCCCAGCTTGGTGCCCTCGAAACCAAGCCCCACCCAATCGATCTCTGCGACGGAACAGGCCCAGGGCTTGATGTCGAACCCGGGAGCCAGCTTCTCGCAGAAGGGGCGGTCGAACCGTGCATTGTGGGCGATCACCAGATCGGCCGTCTCGATGAAGTTCTCCACGGCTCCCAGATCGATCCGCTGGCCCGCCACCATCTCATCCGTGATGCCGGTGATGCGAGTGATCTCCGCCGTGATCGGTGTCGATGGCTGCTGCAGGGCGGAGTAAACCCCAACGACGTCCTGGATGCTCGTTTGGTCGTAGGTGAAAGCGACCATGCCAAGCTCGATCACCTCATGCGAGTTATGATCCAGACCGGTGGTCTCGGTATCGAGAATGACACCAAGGCGTGGCCAAGCCGACGGTGATCTGTCTGAGGAAGGCCAAAGGTCCGCCTTCACTGGGCGCGGTTCGAGCTGGCGCAGCACGCGATAGCGGCCGGTTTCTTCCAGTTCGCGAACCAACGCTTCCTCGTCAGAGGAGGCCAGGATCCCTCGCTTTGGCTTCGCCGTGCTATCCAACCTGCGAGGCTTGGCGTCCCCTTTACGGATAGGCACCGGCAAGGAGGCAGACTCCGGACCAAAGAGATCGATCTGAAGGGATCGGTTTTGCCCCATGGTCATCGCTCCTTCTCTCGATCTGGATGGTTCACGGCAGACTATGACATCGCGAGCTGCCAACTCGGGCCAGTCTCATCCCATCCGGCTTTCGGAAGGGTTCAGGACGGCGCCTTGCGACCCAGGCCCATTTGGAGCGCGAGTTCCGAACGCTTGGCAGCGTAGTTTGGCGCCACCATGGGGTAGTCCGATGGTAAGCCCCATTTCGCGCGGTACTGCTCAGGTGTCATGCCGTACTGAACCTTGAGGTGACGCTTGAGCGATTTGTAGGGCTTCCCATCCTCCAGACTGATGAGATGGTCGGGCGTGATCGACTTACGGATGGGGACTGCCGGTACCAGTTGAGTGGCAGCCTCGGCCTTAGCTTCAGCTTTCGAAGCCTCCACACCTTTCAGGGCGCTGAACACTTCCCCGATCAGCTTGACCAGTTCCTCGCGGGGAACATGATTGTTGCTCACGTAAGCCGACACGATCTCTGTGACCTGTTCGAGCGCTTCTTGATGGTTCGGCGATGTCATGCAGCATCCTTCAAGCACAGGAGCAAGGGAGGTACGCCGCATCGGTGCTCGGGACAAGTCGCGACGGCAAAGATACAGCAGATGCTGAATTGCACTGCAACGAAGCGAATGTAATGATGGGCGAACCCCGGCCCATCATCAACCGGGGATTTTCATCTTTCCACCAGAGATTGATATCGATTCATGAAACGTCCAATTGCGCCGTTTGCGGTGGAATACAAACGCCGTTCCAAACTCAACAAGACATCGGAACCGTCGCTTTGGAGCGGCGCAATCGGCAAGGAATTGAAGAGCTTGCTGCAGTCGGATCAGCAGGACGATCAGCCGGCGCTCTCTGCTGGTGTTTTACCCCCTCTCGCTCCGCGCCAGAGGGAACTCCGCGACACGAACGAAGCCACAGGCAATCTTGGGGAGGGGGAAATCAAGCGTCCCTCGCGTATTCTTGAAACCCGTCAGCCTATTACCGAGAATGGATCGACGAAGTCGGTAGCAGATGGGATGGAAGCGAGCCTACCTTATCGTAAGGAAGAGCGGGTTCAATCTGGGAAGGTCATAGAAAGCCGTCCTCCAGAGGGACGATTGCACAATCAGCCTCCCATTGTTCAGGAGCAGGCCCCGGAAACGATGGCTGCGTCAGCTTCGACGCCGATCCCCTCAGCCATGCCCTTCTCCACCGGCTCCAATCGGAAGCTCTCGAAATCCGTTGCGCTTCGACGCGCCCGCATGAAGGGCCTCGAATTCCAGGATCGGTGGAAGTGCGATCTTCTGCGTCAATCGCGCAGACTGATGAGGCGGTTAGGGAACTGAACGCCGCCTTTTCCTCCTGGCTGAGCTTCCTTACGGAGCTTCATGCTGAGTTGGAATAGAACGAGCTCGGCCGATGAGCTCGTTTCGCTATCCTTCTTTGAAAGCTCGTTCGACCTGATCCATAAGCGGCTTCATCAGGTATGATAGGGCTGTCCGGTCGCCCGTTTTAACGAAGGCCTCGACCGGCATGCCCGGCACGAGTTTGACGTTGCCCAGTTTGTCAAGAGCCTCCGCCTCGATCTGAACTCTTGCCTGATAGTAGGACAATCCCGTCTGTGGTTCATGAGTCAGGTCCGCTCCGACGTAGGAGATCCGGCCCTCCACTTCAGGCGTCGTACCCTGATGGAATGCCGAGAAGCGAAGGTTGACCGATTGGCCCGCAACAAGCTGGTCGATATCTTGCGGAGCAATCCGAACTTCGGCTTCCAGCTTATCGGAGACCGGCACGATCAACATGGCCACTTCGCCGGGGGCTAGAACCGCGTCCGTGGTATGGACAGCGAGTTCATGCACGATTCCGTCTTGCGGCGCACGCAAGTCGGTTCGCTTCAGTTGGTCGAGGGCAGCGACCCTTCGCTCGTCGAACTCTCCGATCTGGGTGTTGATCTCGCGGATTTCGGTCGCGACCTCCCGCTGTAGATCCTCGTCGATCTGGATGCGTTGAAGCTGCGTTTCGGCAATTCGTCCTTTGGCCTGTGCGATGGAGGCGATCAACGCACCGCGTTCGCTCGTCAGGCGAGCAGCCTCGCGCTCGAGACTATTGACGCGCGTCACCTGCATAAGGCCCTGTGCGAGTAGCTGCTGGACGCCGCCCAGCTCTTTCCGGATCAGCAGGATCTCCTGATCCTTGCCAACGACCTGCACTTCGAGCCCTTGTATTTCCTGTGCCAGCTGCACCATGCGCTCGCCCAACTGCGCTTTTTGTCCAGCGCGAAAGCTCTGCCGGGCCGCGAACAGCTGGCGTTCTCCATTCACAGCCTTCTGGATATCGGCGTCGGTCACATCGGTCTCCAGCGAGTTGCCGAAGTCGATATCACTCCTGCCGTCACGCTCTGCTGCGAGACGAGCTTCCCGCGCGTTCAACTCGACAAGACGTCGTTCCACGATCGCAAGATTGGCGCGGGTCTGGGTTTCATCGAGCCGCAGAAGGATGTCCCCAGCCTTGACATGACTTCCATTAGTGACGGCGATCGACGCGACAATCCCACCCGTTGAATGCTGCACCTTTTTGACATGGCTGTTTACGACAAGAGTGCCGGTTGAGATGATTGCCCCAGCGAGTGGCGTCGTGGCAGCCCAGCCACCTGCCCCTACCGACAGAAGGGCGACCAATGCCAATCCAATGACGAGATTACGCCGGATGGCGCGTTGTGCGTTCGAGCGCATCGTCATCAGGATGCCTTTCCTTCACCGGGGGCAGAGATGCGCATACCGCCCACCACGGTGGGACGCTGAAGCACTTTCCCCAGGATCTCCTCCTTGGGCCCGAATGCCTGGACCCGCCCATTGGCCATCGCAAGAACATGATCCACGCCAGACAGCGCGTTTGGACGATGTGCGACCAGAACGACAATACCGCCTCGAGCTCGCACCGAAAGGATGGCTTCGGTCAGCGCGGTCTCACCTTCCGCGTCGAGGTTGGAATTTGGTTCGTCCAAAACCACCAGGAACGGATCACGGTAGAGTGCGCGCGCCAACGCGACCCTCTGGCGTTGGCCTGCGGACAGAACGGCGCCCCCTTCGCCAATCTGCGTCTCGTAGCCGTCGGTCAGGCGCAGGATCAACTCGTGAACTCCCGCTGCCTGAGCGGCTGCGATGATGGCGCTTGCGTCGGGCTGCTCGTCGAAGCGGCTGATATTTTGCGCGATTGATCCGGCGAAGAGTTCGATGTCCTGCGGAAGATAACCAATAGAGGGCCCAAGCGTCTCCGGTGTCCATTGATCGAGGGAAGCTCCATCGAGGCGAACTTTGCCTCGCGCGGGATGCCATACCCCGACCAACGCTCTAGAAAGAGATGACTTCCCGGAGGCGCTTGGACCGATGATGCCGAGCGCTTGTCCAGCGGACAATTCGAATGACGCATCAGTGACGACAAGACGCTGATCGCCCGGAGGGGCAACGCTCAACGTTTCCACTGTCAGCTTGGACTTCGGCTTTGGTAGCTCTAAGGGTTGAGAGACCGCAGGGATCGTTTGGAGCAGCTTGTTCAAACGCCCCCAACTCTGGCGTGCTGCAACGAAGCTCTTCCAGCTTCCGATGGCCAATTCAACAGGAGCGAGTGCGCGTGACATCATGATCGAACTCGCGATCATGATGCCGCCCGATGCCTGCCCATGGATAACAAGCCAAGCCCCCATGCCAAGGATGGCGGATTGAAGGATCATGCGCGCAATCTTGGATGCGGAACCCAAGCTAGAAGCGACATTCCCGACACGCCGCTGGCTCTGAGTGTAGCTCGAGTTGGCCGTCTCCCAATGTCGGCCGAGCTGCCCCGCGAACCCCATGGCTTGCAAGACCTCCGCGTTGCGGCGAGTGGACTCGGCAAGCATGTTCCGTTTGACCCCGGCAGCAGCAGCTTCCTTGGCGGGCCCTACGGTCAGGAGTTCGGTCATCAGCGTCAAAGCGCAAAGGATCAGAGCACCTGCTGTAGCCAGGACGCCAATCCAGAAATGAAAAAGGAAGCAGATACCGAGATACAAAGGTATCCAGGGCAGATCGAAGAACGCCGTTGGTCCGGTGCTGGAGAGATAGCCGCGTACCTGATCGAGATCCCGCTGTGGCTGGAGCCCGTCCCCTGTTGGACGAATGCGAAGCGACACCTGTCCCGCAGCATCGAACACACGGCGCCCGACGCGTTCGTCGAGGAGCGAACTGCTCCAGGACAGAACTCGCATGCGCAAGGCATCGAGGGCCCCCTGAAACACGTACAGAACACCAACGATGATCGAGAGCCCGATCAGTGTTGAGACACTGCGACTGGGTATGACCCTGTCATAGACCTGCAGCATGAACAGAGAGCCGGTCAGGGCGAGAACGTTCAACATTCCGCTCATTGCTCCGATGCCCCAAAAGGCGGCGCGGCAGCTGCGAAGTGCAGACGAGAGTTCGGAGACCGAACTCCGCATATTGGATGACATAGACGTTCTCGCCCTGATGATTGGCTTTAGTGCAACCGGGACTTCCGCTTCGTCATGAGACGAAGCGGAAGTCATCCTGATGCAGGTTCGACAGGCTCACGTTCTTCAACGTTAGTGAGTTGTCTGCATCCACGGTAATAATAGTGTCTGCTCCAACCTGTGCCGCGGCCGCCAACACTGCGGCATAGTCAGCGAAGATCGTATGGTCGAATTGGACGATGTCTGTCGCTCCAGCTCCTGCAGAGAAGTCCGTGATGGTGTCCTTTCCAAACCCGGCCGCGAAAACGAACGTGTCGTTTCCGTTTCCTCCCGTCATGACATCGTCGCCTTCGCCA
>NZ_BBWM01000085.1:0-2500 GCF_001463805.1 Aureimonas sp. D3
AATGCCGTCTTTCCAGCGGCAAAATGCGTTTTTTCCTGTTTTTTCTTGTTTTTAAGGGCGAAAACGCCTTTGGAATCATGGGGTTATACCCCCCTATTCTGCCTTTTTCCGGGTTATCTCTGCCTTTTTCCGGGTTATTTCTGCCTTTTTCCGGGTGTTTTCCACAGTCTGCCGTTGCGTTCCAAGACGGCAGAATTCACCTATTCTGCCCTTCAAGACTTGCGGCAGAAGTACCCGGAACATGGCAGAGTTGACGAGAAAACCGGCGGCGAAATTCCGGGTCGAGCGCTATGATCCAGCCGCCCCGGAGCGCCCTGCGGAGGAGCGATGGGTGTCCATGAGCAATGCCCTGACGCGGGCAGGGCATGGGCTGACCCTGGCCGAGAAGCGCATCATCGCGCATGCCGCCTCGAAGCTGGACAGCCGGCGGCCCTTGGCGCCGGGCGAGGTCCCTCAGACCCATCTGACGGCGGCCGAGTATGCCGAGACCTTCGACGTGGATCTCACCACCGCCTACGAGGCTCTGCAGAGCGCGGCCAAGACCCTCTACGAGCGATCCATCACCTTCTACGAGGCGGCGCACCGCCGGCGCGGCAAGTCGCTGTCTCTGGCCAAGGTGCAGATGCGCTGGGTCGGCTCGGTGAAGTACCACGAGAAGGAAGGCTGGGTGGAGCTGCACTGGTGGCCGGCGCTGCTGCCGCACCTGACGGGGCTCAAGAAGCAGTTCACGAGCCACCAGCTCAAACAGGCTTCGGCGCTGCGCTCGGTCTATTCCTGGCGGCTCCTGGAGCTTCTGACGCGGTTCGGCTCGACGGGCCGGGCCGAATACACGGTGGAGGACTTCGCGGCTTCCATGGACGCGACCGAGAAGCAGCAGGCGGACTTTGCCGCCATCCGGCGCAAGATCATCGAGCCCGCGGTGCGCGAGCTCGTGGAAAAGGACGGCTGGCAGATCGAGTGGAAGCCGATCAAGGCGGGACGCAAGGTGAAGGCGGTGCGCTTCGACTTCATGCGCGATCCGCAGGGTCAGCTTTTCTGACGGCGATGGCTCGATCGGGCCTACCTCGACGCGCCGCGCGCCTGGTACGCGGCGATCGTCACCTCCGATGCGGCCTTGAGGTTTTGTGACGCCAGCGCAGCGCCACCATCCAATTGGGACGGGTATGGGCGCTGAATTCCAAAATCCTTATAAATCGCCACTGACGCTCATCTCAATCCAAACGCTACCCATCTAGGAAAAATGCTCAGATCTCTTCCTGCGACCTTCTATGGTCGAATGAGAGGCGATTAAGGAGATGGATGACTGCCACCGAAAGCCTGTTGGCTTTCGAAAGCCCCAATAGAGCTGTCTCGCCTGGCTTTGTCGGCCTTCGGGATCGAAAGGCCCGAACGCAAAAAACCCCGCCTCGGAAGAGGACGGGGTTTTTGAAATGCGAGAAGAGAAGAAGGATGTGATTGGCAGACCTGGCAGCGACCGACTTTCCCGCGTCTTAAGACGAAGTATCATGGGCGCTGAGGCGTTTCACGGCCGAGTTCGGAATGGGATCGGGTGCAGCCACCTCGCTATAACCACCAGGTCGGCCAATCACATCAGTCTGGAAGCTGTATCTTGAAGAAGAAGCCCGCACATCCCGGCAAGGCCTGGGATGAACATGGGCGAATGAGAACGATCAAGCCGATCGAGCTATTAGTACCGGTCAGCTTCACGCGTTACCGCGCTTCCACATCCGGCCTATCAACGTGGTCGTCTTCCACGGCTCTGATAGGGAATACTCGTTTCCAGGTGGGTTTCCCGCTTAGATGCCTTCAGCGGTTATCCCGTCCATACATAGCTACCCTGCACTGCGGCTGGCGCCACAACAGGTCCACCAGAGGTATGTCCATCCCGGTCCTCTCGTACTAGGGACAGATCCTGTCAATATTCCTGCACCCACGGCAGATAGGGACCGAACTGTCTCACGACGTTCTGAACCCAGCTCACGTACCGCTTTAATTGGCGAACAGCCAAACCCTTGGGACCTGCTCCAGCCCCAGGATGCGATGAGCCGACATCGAGGTGCCAAACAACCCCGTCGATATGGACTCTTGGGGGTCATCAGCCTGTTATCCCCGGCGTACCTTTTATCCGTTGAGCGATGGCCCTTCCACGCGGGACCACCGGATCACTATGACCGACTTTCGTCTCTGCTCGACTTGTCTGTCTCGCAGTCAGGCGGGCTTATGCCATTGCACTCGACGACCGATTTCCGACCGGTCTGAGCCCACCATCGCGCGCCTCCGTTACTCTTTGGGAGGCGACCGCCCCAGTCAAACTACCCACCATACACTGTCCCGGATCCGGATAACGGACCGCGGTTAGACATCCATGACGATAAGGGTGGTATTTCAAGGATGGCTCCACGCGAGCTGGCGCCCACGCTTCAAAGCCTACCACCTATCCTACACATGCCGACACGAATGCCAGTGTAAAGCTATAGTAAAGGTGCACGGGGTCTTTCCG
>NZ_BBWM01000085.1:7500-9912 GCF_001463805.1 Aureimonas sp. D3
GGATGAA
The DNA here is from genome assembly GCF_001463805.1 of Aureimonas sp. D3. Taxonomy (NCBI): domain Bacteria; kingdom Pseudomonadati; phylum Pseudomonadota; class Alphaproteobacteria; order Hyphomicrobiales; family Aurantimonadaceae; genus Aureimonas; species Aureimonas sp. D3. The sequence goes on from NZ_BBWM01000085.1 coordinate 7,508, forward strand.
CCGGCCTCTGAGAGCTGAGCCTTGGGCGCCTTCATGCCCTTATTGGGCGTCGGGTCGCCGAGGTGACGAGGCGCGTCACCAGTGGGGAAGGCGCAGACGCTGATCCCATGCCTCCCTCAAGAGCCCTGGAGAGGGTGAGGCTGGTTGGGCGGGATCGAGAATAGGGCGCTTTCGTACTGATCACCGGCACGCTGATGGCGACGTTGGAGCGCTAAAAGAACCTATTGGGAGTGCTCGCCGACGAGCTTGAATAAAGGCCTTAGGTCGCTCGATTAGCTCCTCATCAGGTGCGTGATGCAGGTTTCAAACGCCTGATTTTCCGGGATTTGGATGCTGCCCGCTTTCTTGTTCTAAATGTTCTATATGTTCAGGGAAAAATACGCTTTTAAAAACAATATCTTGCGTCGCGAAAAGCTACCTATGGGGACTGAAAAGCTACCTATGGGGACTGAAAAGCTACCTATGGGGACTGAGGGCTATTCAAAAGGCTACCTTTGACATGTATAGCAGGTAGCCATGGGAAAGACGCTGCAAGTGATCGCTGATCGGGCCTATGACAAGGACCGCTCCTACCGCCCAGGGGAACTGGTGGAGGGGCGTTTTGCCGACCTCACCAATCCACCTGGCATCGTGGCACTGAAGCTCTACGAACTGATGTTCCGGGCTGCGGGGGCAGCACTAGCAGAAGACCGTTGGCACACACTCGATCTAGCGGCGATCAAGGCTGAGGCAGGGATCAAGAACCTGACCAAGCGCGAACTCGTGGACCTGTTCAAGGAACTGAGTGGCGCAGTCATGGAGTACCAATCCGGCACCAAGATCGTGGTGGGCTCACTTTTGGCGATCGCGGAGATCGAGACCGACGACGGCCCTGTGGTCGCGCGCTGGAAGTTCGGGGAAGCGTTCCGCCACATCGCCCAAGGCTCGGATTATTGGGCGATCATCGACCGTTCCACAGCGCTCTCAATGACCAGTCGGTACGCTATGCGACTCCATGAGATGATCGCGCTCCGAGCGAACCTCTCTCACAAGGCTTCCGAGACTTTCACGCTGCTCGATCTTCGTGCTCGCCTCGGAGTGCCAAAGGGTAAGCTGGAGAGGTGGGATATGCTCAACCGGAAGGCTATCCAACCCGCCATCAACGAAGTGAACCGGATTTCGCGCTTTGCCGTCTCGGCCGTCCCGAAGAAGCGCGGACGCATCGTCGTGGGGGTCGAGATCTTCTGGTCGGTGCGGACCCACGACACCGAGATCGAGGGGGAGCCCGTCCCCTCCCGACCATCGCTTTCCGTCATCCCGCCCGAGGACACGTCTTCCGAGGCTCCAAAAGCTTCAAGGACGCGCGCCGTGCGCAAGCCGGTGTCGGACACCGCCACGTCCGCCAAGCCGCGCCAGCGGTCCAAGGCGGACGCGGCGCCCCAGCCCTTGGCGGTCTTCCCGAGCGAGGGAAGCCTTCACTACACGGCCTGGGCCGAGCCGGCGCGCCGGCAGCTGCCGCAGCCGACGCCCGATCTCGCTGTGGTGGCGGATGCGTTCCGGCGCTGGGCGAAGGGTCGCAAGATGGCGCTCGATCATCGCGACATCCTCCAGATCTTCGAGACCTGGTGCGCCAAGTACCAGGTTCGGAAATAGCGCCGGCGCTTTCGCCTAACCTCTGACCGCCGCCAGGAGCCGCGTCACGAGGCCGGAGCGATCCGGCTCCGGGGAAGGCGAGACGGCGATCGTCTTCTCGTGGGTGATCGCCAGCCGCTGGGCCTGGTCGCGCCACTGGTTGCGCTCTTCACGCAGCTCGGCCGCGCGCTCGCGCTCCGTTGCGAGCAACGCCTCCAGGCGCTCCACCGTGAAACGAAGCGTAATCGCCTCCTGCAACGCCTTGGCGTCCATTTCACCGTACGACGATCCCGTTTCGGATCGCTGCACCGTTTCGCTCGGGGCCGTTTCATGGTTGGCCGCCAAGTAGCGGGTGAGCTCGGACGGATCGATCCGGAAGGAGCCGTCCTCGAGGCGCGTGGCCGAGATCTTACCGCTTTTGACCGCGCGCCAGATGGTCGGCTTCGTCTTGCCGGCGACTTCGGCAGCCGTTGCAAGCGTGTAGGACATGGGGCGGGGCCTTGTGTTCGATCCTGTTGCGCAACGCTAGCGATCGAATGGTTAATCCAGCCTTAAGCATTCGGATCGTTCGTTGCGCCCATGCCCTGCAACGCCTTGCACGAAACGATCCGAAATGGACATTACCATAGGATGTTACGGCTCAAAGCTCAGAGCTGACATCAACTCTCGGCGGCTCGCCTTCCTGGCAGACTTCTTTGGCTTCATAGCTCCTTTTGCAGGCTCTGCTTGCCTTCACATACCTCTCGGCTTGGTCTCTGCCAGAGATCGTTTCGGAGGCGTTCGAGGCACCGGAA
>NZ_BBWM01000086.1:0-9721 GCF_001463805.1 Aureimonas sp. D3
ACGCTGCAGGCCGTGGACAAAGCTCTAGCTCGCTGGTTCGCACTGGATCGATCAGCACCATAAGTCCACAAGGAGTAAACCCGTGGGGCACTGAGCCAGGCTACTAGGCCCGACCCTATAGCCCTTTATGAGCGAGCGGCTCGGGTCTGACGACGTTGGGAGTAGCGTCAAATACCGTTCAAATCTTCTTCGATCCTTCGATTTCGGCAACTGTGAATGTATCTTTCTATCAAGCTGCCGATCGAAAGACGGAGGACCGATGATCACGGTCATGATCGCTGGAAAGGGTACTTCCATCCCCGTTCAATTTGTGAAGGGCTTCGTTGATTTGCTGTGCGCCCACATCCTGCTCGCGGCAGGCCGACGAAATCTCTCGCACCAGTTCGGCCGTCTTCTGAATATCCGGCATCAACTCCTTCAACATCTCGCCAGCTTCTTCGGACAGGCGAACGGTCGATACCGAAAGCTTGCCAATCTCTCCTGCTGCGATCTGTGAACGCTCAGCCAGCTTGCGCACTTCTGATGCGACAACAGCAAAGCCTTTGCCGTGTTGCCCGGCCCGAGCCGCTTCGATGGCTGCATTTAGTGCCAAAAGGTCGGTTTGACGCGCAATCTCCTGAACGACCCGGATCTTCTCTGCGATCAGGCGCATGGAAGCAATCGCTTCCGTCACAGAGGCGCGCGTCAGTTCTGCATTCTTGGAAGCATGCGCGGCCACCGTCTCGGTCTGCGAGGCGTTGGAAGCGTTCTGCGAGATGTTAGCCGCCATCTCTTCCATAGCTGCGGATGCGGACGACGTGGCCTGAACCTGCGCGGCGCGCGAGGTTTCAAGCTCTTCCATCAGGCTTCTCTGACCATGGACATCACGAAGAGCTCCACTGATACGAAGGACTGTTCCCGAAGCATCGCGCTCGGCACCGCCCGTCGAATGGCACCACTGGAAGCTACCATCTTTGCGTCGCATACGGACCGTGAAATCCAGACGCTTGTTGCCCTCTTTGTCTGCCAGAAACCCTCCGAACTCACGTCCGGCATAATCCACGTCGTCGGGATGAACACGACTGGTCCAGGTTTCCATGACGTTCGGAAATTCGGCTTCCGTTTGATAGCCGAGCATTCGACGCAATTCGGGAGAATAATACCATTGGCTTCCGGGGTGAGTCGCATCACCATTGACGATGATGCAATCCCAGAGCCCAATTCCGCTCCGCTCATCGAGCACGATCATTCGCTGCTCGATCGCTTTCAGGCGGAGCACTTCCGCTTTCAGCGACGCTTTCGAAACACTGCCGAAAACCACGATCAAACCCCTCCGACACGCGATTATTTAGCCGAAAAACGATTAAAGCTTCATACTTCGAAAGGGAGATAGGCTCAGGACCTGTCAATTCGCTCTGCTGATTGGATCAGGGCGGCCTTCGAACGTAGGTTCGGTTAGACTGGTCTGTTTCTTCTGAGCGAACCCAGACGCGACAGGCGCAGAGACGCACGAAACCGTCTCATGAGAACCCGTTAGACCCGTTGTGACGGATCATCAGGAACACCTACCCATTTGGAACACTGCTGGATCGAGCGGTTCAGCAAGGGAACGACGATTTTGGGTGGAACGCCGTCGGTCGGCTTTGAGTGGCGGTTTGCAGATAAGCTGCCATTGCGCTTCGCCCGGCAGCAGAGGTTTCTCGATTACCCCGACGATGAGAAACGCCTACGTTCTTTGGGACTACCTAACGGCCTGTGGCGATCGGCATAGGGACGGTCTTCTGGTCGTGTGCGGGTCATACGATCTACGGGTCTGCGATCATGCCTGCGAACTCTTCCGTCAGGGGCGATACGATAGCCTTCTCATCACCGGAAAGACGGGCAACTGGACGGACAAGCTCTGGACGCAAACCGAGGCGTCGCTGTTTGCGGACAGGGCTCAAGCGAACGGCATCTCGCCCGAGGCGGTCATTCTCGACGAGGAGGCGACCAACTTTGCCGAGAACATCGCCAACGCCCGGCGCTTGGTGCCGGACGCCGTACGCGTCACCTTCGTAACCAAGCTGAACTCCGTCCGGCGCGTTCTCGCAAACGCGCCGATCCAGTGGGCTGAAGCCGACATCCGCGCCAACGGCCCTCCCATCACCTTTCCCGACGGAGCCTCGAACATCGTCGGCGTCTTCGGTCTGATCGAGGAGATGGTCGGAGACATCGACCGGCTCCTTCGCTATCCGGACTTGGGATATCAGGTCGTGGTCGCCGTCCCCAGCGACGTGCGTGTCGCCTTCCGTTGGCTAATAAAAGACGGGTTCGGGGGACGCTTGCTCGGCAGCGCGCTGGGAATTGGAAGCAGCACTGCAATCGTCCCTTAGGTCAACCGATACTTTTACCCAGAAGGGCTTCTCGCTCCCGGCGGGAGCCCGCCATGCGGGTCCTGGCCGCCGCGATGACGGCATCCGAGGCGGACGCAGGAGAGCCGGCATCGAAGGGCGGAGCGGGGGCGTATTCGAGCGAGAGCTGGATCGTCTCGGCCTCCTCGCGTCCGAGAAGCTCAGCGATGACGGCGAGGCCGAAGTCGATGCCCGATGTGACGCCGCCGGCAGTGATGATGGACCCGTCCTGCACGACGCGTTCCGCCACTGGGATGGCGCCGAGGGCGGGCAGGAAGTCCATCGCGTTCCAATGCGTGGCAGCGCGCTTGCCTTGGAGGAGCCCAGCCTTTCCGAGGACCAGCGAGCCGGTGCAGACAGAAGTGACGAACCGCGCCCTTTGCGCCTTATCTTGAATGAAGGCGAGGACCGTCTCGTCCGCGAGGAGCCCATTGATCCCGGAGCCGCCGGGAATGCACAACACGTCGAAGTCCGGCGCCTCGGCCATCACCGTGTCCGGCGTCAGCATTAGGCCGGTCGCGGAGCGGACCGGCTCGAGGTCCTTCCACACAAGGTGGACGACGGCGCCGCGCGCCGAGGCGAAGATCTCGTAGGGGCCGGTGAGATCGAGCTGCTGGACGCCGGGAAAGCAGAGAAGGCCGAAGCGAAGGGTCATGGGTCTCATCCTGTCTTGACGAAAGGAGCGTAGCGCGGGACGATTTGGCTGTTGCGCCAATCATCGCTCGGTTCATGCCAATTGCACCATCGCCTCACCGGGTAGAAATTCTGGCTTTCACCCGCGTCCAGATCCTCGACGTGACGGGCCCGGCGCAGGTTTTCGCCACCGCCAACGATCTGACTCCGCCGAGTCAGCCGAAGCCCTACGAGATAACCGTGGTCTCGCTTGATGCCGAAGTCGTCACAAGCTCCGGCCTGACGCTCAAATCTGAGCCTGCGGCCGAACGGGTGGGCGCGCTCAGCACGCTGATCGTTGCTGGCGGCTACGGCGTGGACGCGGCACGATGCGACAGCGCGCTGATCGGCTGGATCCGTCAGCGAGCATCAGCGGCGGAGCGCACCGCTTCGGTGTGTAGCGGTGCGCTGCTCCTCGCCGAGTCTGGGCTTCTCGACGGGCGCCGGGCGGTGACGCACTGGCAGCGCTGCGCGGAGTTCGCGACACGCTATCCCGAAGTCCGTCTCGACCCCGACCCAATCTTCATCCGTGACGGCACGATTTGGACATCGGCGGGTGTCACGGCGGGGATTGATCTGGCACTCGCCATGGTAGAGGCCGATCACGGGCACAGGCTGGCGCTGTCCGTGGCGCGCCAGCTCGTCGTGTTTCTGAAGCGTCCAGGCGGTCAATCGCAGTTCAGCGCGGCGCTCTCGCTTCAATCGTCGGACGAGACGTTCGAGGACTTACACGGCTGGATCGCCGCCCATCTCCACCGAGATCTGACGTTATCAGCGCTGGCCGAACATGCGGGCATGAGCCTTCGCACTTTCTGCCGGCGCTATCGGAACGCCATGGGCCGCACGCCGGCGGAAGGAGTGGAAATCCTTCGCATCGATGGCGCAAGGAGGTTGCTAGAAGAAGGCGTCAGCGTGACGCGAACAGCCGCCCGCTGCGGTTTCGGCTCGACGGAGACCATGCGTCGCACGTTCCTCCGCCATCTAGGCGTCGGCCCGAGCGCCTACCGAGAACGGTTCCACGGTTGAGCAACGACCGCTTTCGGTAAACCATCTTGGGTGCGCCGAAGACTGCTTGAGGTCGAAAGTTCGTGTGTCCCTTCACAAACGACGATGCTTCTGACGTGTGAAAATCGGAAGTTTTAGCCTGCCATTCGCTTCCACCATGGGCGGCTCTTTTGTGCGGCTAACTCGGCACGCAGGCGGGCCAGTTCTTCGTCCGTTCGACGGTCGTTGTCCGCTCGTTGTCCGGTCTCAGTGGCTAGTTCCACGACCCGCCGTAAAAGCTCGTCCACCCTGCTCCGTTCGGTATCTGCCCGGTCTCGCTCCCGATCGGCGCGAGCCCGCTCGTCATCTGCCCTCGTGCGCTCAGCATGGAACGCTGTTTCCCCGCGCTCGACAGCTTCGCGAAGGCTTTCAATGTGGGCTTCCAGAGCGGCAATCGTCCGCTCGTCCGACGGCTGTTCATCGGCCGTTGGTTCGTCGTTCTCCTCGTCCTTTGATTTGCGAGTAGTCGTGCTGGCGGCGACTTCCTCCCAATCGACCCACACCCGCGCTTTGCCGTCGTTTCCAGACTGCTTTCGCAAGCGCAGCCGCATGGATTTCTGGCGAGCCGCTTCGGACGATACGCCAAGACGTTCACCCAACTCGCTGTAAGTCAGCCATTCTTCCGCCATAGGAGCACCCGTTCAACACCCGTTGTCCGGGCGAACGATATGATGGACGCGAAGCCTTACGCAGGCGTGACCACCCGTCCACCGGCTGTTGAACATGCGTTGAACGGATGGCGGACGCCCAACAATGGGCCTTCTTAAGAAGTTGACGCGCCACCCCTTGGGCGGGAATAGTGGCGCAACGTTCGATTCTTCGAACGCTAAAAACAACGAAGCCCGCCTGGGAAAGGCGGGCCCGTATCCGGCAAAAGGCGCCGGGGAAAGTCCTAGTGTGGTAGCTGGACCTTCCCAAAAACCCGAGCGCCCGTCAACGCAAAAACGCAGTTTTTGCGAACGGCGAAGCTTTGCCGTGTATGTGGCCACTTTCCCGGTCGGGCATGACCCGAGGGACGTATGCTCGCACATCAGATTGCGGCTGCGATCGAGGCCATCCGCCCGTCGCAGTTCCATGACCTTTCCCTGACGCTTTGGCGCGGCCATGCCGCAGGCCTCATCGAGGACACTGAAGCGCAGAGACTGGCAGAGGCACTGGAAGCCCGGCGCAAGCCACCCAAGCTTCTCCACGAGCTTCCTCGTCCGCGCCAGAGCCTGTTTCCAAAGCGCCGACCTCAGTTGGCGAAGCGGCACCCCGAGCGCATCGGCCGTCGCCGCCGTCTCGCTGCTACTGGGCCTCTGCCGGCGACGTTGGCAGCCGACTGGACGACAAGTGCACTGGCCGTGCTGCGGATCGTGGGCGACGAGGTGCGCGACAAAGGAGCCTGCGAGCGAACCCTGCCCGAGATCGCCGCGCGCGCCGGTGTTTGCCGGACCACAGCGCAGACGACGATTCGGCGCGCGGCCCAGCTTGGTCTCGTCAGCATCGAGGAGCGGCGGCGAGAAGGGGCCAAGAACCTGCCGAACGTGGTGCGGATCATCTCGGCCGAGTGGATGACCTGGTTGCGGCGCGGACCCAGAGCACGGGATACCGCCGAGGACGCAGGCATAGGGTTCAAAAATACGAGCCCCACGGAAACACATCTTTTTTCTAAAAGCCCGATTCCGAAACCTTCAACCCCTCATAAGAGCTCCAGAGAGACGAAAGAGCGGATCGATCGGCCTCCAAAAGCTAGGTGACCCCTAACCGGACCGCTCCTCCTCCGCCTTTTTCATCATCGCACTGCCCTTCAGCAGCGGCGACCAAAGGAGCTTGTCCGTCTTTTCTTAGCCAGTGTACTCTCGTGGCCACGCTAGCGCGTGTCCTCTTCGAGACTGGCAAGGGGGCGTAGCCCCCTTTGAACCCCCGGCCGCCGAAGCGGCTCTAAACGCTGAGACGACAGCATGTGGATCAAGCTGCGGGTTTCGGATGAGGAGCGAAGTCGCTGGCTGCTGAAGGCCCAGGACGCTGGCGTAACGCTATCGGCGCTGATCCGGCAGGGCCTTGAAGGTGCACCCGTGCGTCGGCAACGCCGGCGCGTGGCGACCGATCCAGCGCTGCTGCGCGAGCTGGCCCGGATCGGCAACAACCTCAACCAGATTGCCCGCTGGGCCAACCGCAACAAGCAAGGCGTGGAGGCGCAGGGCATTCTGGTGGCGCTGATCGAGATCGATCGTGAGCTTGCCGCTCTCCGACAGGCTGTCCAGAGCGCGGGACAGAAGATCGACCGTGCAGGGTCGGTCGAGTTGGCGCAGGACGCCGACGAGGCGACTGCTACGTGCTGATCAAGTTCTTTCCGCGCGGCCAAGGCTCCGGAGCGGGGCCTGTGGGCTATGTGCTGCGCCTGGACGATCGGGAACATTCGCCGCCCAAGGTGCTGCGGGGCGATCCCGACACGATACGTGACCTGATCGATGCGATCGACCGGCAATGGCGCTACACGAGCGGCGTCGTGTCCTTCGCTCTGGAGGACGCACCGAGCGAGGCGCAGCAGAACCAGGTCATGGACGAGTTCGAGCGTACGGCGTTCGCGGGGCTCGAATCCGACCAGTACGCCGTTCTCTGGGTGCGTCACAGCCACACCGAGGGCGGGCGGGTCGAACTGCACTTCGTCACACCGCGCATGGAGTTAGCGTCAGGGCGCGCTTTCAACATCGCTCCCCCTGGCTGGCAAAGCCTCTACGGGACGCTTCAGAACACCCTGAACGGCGAAAACCGTTGGGCCGACCCGCACGACCCGGCCCGCGCGCGCGACCGTCACGTCACGCTGGAAGCCCCAGAGCGGGCTCGGGATCGCGAGGCGGTCCACACGATGGTCGAGGGGTGGATCGAGCACGGCCTCGTGCGCGACCGCGCCGAGATCGTTGCGGCCCTTCAGGAGACCGGCTTGGAGATCCCGCGCCAGTCCAAGAGTTTCATCACCGTGCTCGACCCGGACAGCGGAGAGCGCTTTCGCCTGAAAGGCACCCCTTATGAAGAAGGATGGACCGCCAGCGCTCAGCTTGAGCCAGCGTATGCGGCAGAGGATCAACGACGACACGCAGCTCTTGAGCGAGCATCGCTCGATGATCGAGACGATGCTGGACGACGAGCGGAGGCTGCTCGCACAGAGCTTGAGGAGCGAATCCGAGCGCGTGCGGAGCGTCATGCAGAGCTCTACGGCCGAAGCCCTGTCCGAGATGAAGAGCTTCAGCGCCTTCTTGAAACAGGAAGAAGCGAGGGCCGCGAACCTCATTCAGGCGAAGACGATCGCCGCTCAGGATGGTTTGCGAGCGACGTTCTCGAGTTTGAACGAGGAAGCGAGCCACGGGATCACACGCTTCCTGTCTCACGCGCGGATGACCGCGATCTTGAGCGTGACGATCCTTCTGAGCGCCGCAGCGATCCTCTTTGGCATGACGTGGTGGGCGCATACGGACCTGACCCGGACACAGGATCAACTCGTGACCGCGAGGAGCGCACTCAGCGAACTCCAACGGCAGACGAACAGGATCGAGTTCTGGAACACTCAGAAGGGCAAGATGATGCTTCTGCCAAAGGGAACCGAGCAGGAGTTCTACACCTGCGAGAACCGCCTATGCCTGAAGTTGCCGGAGAACTAGGGCATGGATCAGATGACCCCTTTGGAGCGCGAGCTTCTGGCTTCGCTGAACGTCTTGCAGAGATCGCACGAGCAACAAATCAGCGATTTGCAGGATGGATACGCGAGGCAACTCGCTTCCTTGATGGCTGGCTTCGAGAGCGTGACGACCTCCATCATGAAGCGGCTGGACGCTCTGGAGCGCTCGCAGACGAGCTTGGCCAAAGCTTCGCAGACGGCGCGCAGACACCAGGACGAGACGGACGCAGCCTTGATGCGTCTATCCGAAGCGTCGAGCGGTGCGCTCGGGAGCTTGGACGAAACGCTGACGGGCTTGAGCGAGAGGCTCAAATCGTTGAGCGACAGGTTGCCCAGGAAATAGAACAGCAGCGCCAGCGGGACCGCGAGCGGGACAGAGAGTACGATTTCGGTTTGTAGTGGCTCCGATGCCGAGCCAGCCGTCAGGCCCGACCCTACAGCCCTTCGTGAGAGAGCGGGCCGGGCCTGACGGCGTCGATCGTCCCGTCGAATGCTTTAGGAGGCAGCCCTTTCCAGCGCTTCCACCATCCGTGCTCGCCAATCGTCTCCCCCCGCCTGGTAGCGTGCTACGACGCGGGGATCGATCCGTAGCGTCACGGCGGTTTTGGGATGCTCTTTTGCAGGGCGTCCCCGCGAGCGTTTGATGCTCTCGGCCAGATCGGGAAACACGTCCGCGAAGGGCCGCAGTTGCGAGACTTCCGAGGATGACAGGGGGCGCTCGATGGCAGGATCGGGACCGACGAGATCGCCCGTTGCCGTCTCAACCCACCAAGTGTCTTCGTCCTGATGAAACGCACCCGTGGCGATGAGCGCCTTCATCTCGCGATCGTAGGCCTCCCAACGTCGCATCATCTCGGCGTCGTCATCGGGGCCAAGATCGCGCGTGATGAAGCTCGGCCATTTGTTCGTGGTCATGCGCGACTCCTTTCGATCCGGCTCGCCGGTCGCATCGAGATGACGGACAGCGCCTCCGATCCCAGCGGACGGAATATGACAGCGAGGATCGTCACTCCGTCCAACTCCCCGATCGCGAGGAACCGGCCTTCCTTGGCGATCTCGACCCGAGCAGCCTCGAAGAAATCCGGTGTCAGAGCAGCGAAATCCAGACCGTGTTTGACGAGGTTGCGTTCACGCTTCGGCTCATCCCAGACGATCTGCATTTAATTTCTGTACACGAAAAAAGAAGGGCCGCCATCGCCATATGCGTTCGGCGATGGAGGGCTGCTCCTCGCCCAAGGCATTGGCGTAGATCGCCGCCATTTCGTAGTCGTAGCGCAGACCCTTGGGTATAGCGCTGGAGCGCGAGCGTAGCCGCGATTATGGCTATTGATTACGCAATGTGAGGCAGAAGGCTAAGCACGAGTCTGGCAACGGCTTGGAGATTCAACTCCCTATTTGCTATACATGTATAGCAAATAGGGAGTTGAATCATGTTGGCGCTACGGCTTCCTCCTGAGATCGAGATGCGGTTGGATGCCTTGGCCAAGCGCACCGGACGCACCAAGAGCTTTTACGCACGTGAGGCCATCCTTCAGCACCTCGGAGAACTTGAGGCACGAGCGGAGATGGAGCGGCAGGCGCTTCAATCAGATCGCGTCGCCCTTGCTGAGGAATGCCAACGACAATCTCGGCTTCTACACGACGATCCGCTGGAGCGCGAAACGCTGGACTGGCTTCAGGGGGCTGCGGACAAGGACGGATGGGCGTGAAGCGAGGCGACCTCGTGACGATCGCGTTGCAAGGGGACTATGGCAAGCCGCGTCCGGCGCTCGTGGTCCAATCTGACCTCTTCAACGAGCATCCTTCGGTTTCGGTCATGCCGGTCACAGGGGACTTGCGGCCGACCCCGTTGTTTCGGATCGATGTCGAGCCCACTTCGGAAAACGGGCTGCACAAGCTCTCACAGGTGATGGTGGACAAGGTCCAAACTGTGCCGCGCGAGAAGGTTGGTCCCTGTTTCGGTCACCTTGAAGTCGCG
>NZ_BBWM01000087.1:0-10844 GCF_001463805.1 Aureimonas sp. D3
CCTGATCGGCGCGGCGCCCACGATAGTGGTAGCTCGATCGCTCCGCCCGAAGCACACCGCAAGCCCGTCGTGATGCCGGCGTGCTCGCTATAGACTTGAAGATCGGCGCTGGGATTGGCGTGATAGTCGGTTGTATGCAGCCAGCGATAGACGCCGTTCGGGTTGTTGCCATAGTGCTCGGCGATGTCGAGTTCCTGAAAGCCGCCATTCTTGCCCTGGTTGATCTGCTGCGTCGGCAGGAGCCAGAACGCATCCCATGCGCCCTTGGCGTTGGAGAAGTCCGCCCGCATCTCGAAATAGCCATAGGTCTGCTGGAACGAGCCGCGCGTGTGGATGAGGCCGGACTCCCAGCTTCCGGGCATTCCATAGGGCGTGCGGTCGGGGACAGCAGTGATGGTCAGAACGCCGTCCTGCACCTTGAACGGGTCGTAGCCCGACGCGGCGTCCACGAAGGACGAGCGGCCGAAGCCGATGTCGGAATTGGCGTCGAAGCGCCATTCGGGGCGAATGTCGGCCCAAGTCGTTCCGCCACCGTTTTGCGAGATGCTGCGGCTGTCGAACTCGTCGCTGAAGGTCAGCGTATAGTTGGACAAATCTTTCATCGAGCATCTCCATCATCCCGGCTGGCTGCGAGCATCCGGAAGAAAACAGTGCACGACTTATTGTTTCGAAGGCGTAAACTAGATTTGGTGCATTCTATCCTCCTCTGCCCTTCGCTTCGAATATCTAACAGCGAAACTTGGCATCATTCCTTGCATTGCCCGAAATAGAACAGGGCGAGGTAGGCTGGTTACGATAGACTGTTTGCAACCGACCTTTGATCTCATTCCACGCTTTTGTCATCCCGCAGTCCGCTCGCGCGATTGGACATGGGGGGCACTGCGGCATTCAATGAGGACGTAACGCCTTCGTCGCCTCTGGAAGGCGGATTCACGATGTCCACCGATCGAAACGAAGATGGCATCGAAATATCAATCCACCTTTCCAAACACGACCATTCCAACCGATAGCGTCGCCGGTAGATCGAAGGATTTTGAGAGTTTTAATTGCCGATAAGTTGAAACAAGCCGCGATCCCTGTGACCAGTGGGCTGTTTCAACACAGTCATGACGTCTGAAACGGCGTCAAGATGAACGCTGGCTCGGGTGCACACGAGTTTTGCGATCCTCCCGATATTCGAGCAGTTTGAGGTCGGTACTGCCGAAAAAGCGAGCAGCGACAGGGAAATCACGACTGGACGAGATAGTGGACACCGTCCATCATCTCGGTGTGGCGCACGGGGGTGACAGATCGGCGTCCCAGATGGCAAAGGGGGTGACGCATGTCCCAGATCGCCGTGCCGACCGACTTGGTGCTCTCCGTTCGACATCTCACGGTCGACCTTCCGCCGGGCATGGAGCGGCGCCATGCGGTGGAGGATATTTCCTTCGATCTGCCCGCCGGCCAAATCCTCTGCATCATCGGCGAGTCCGGTTCGGGAAAATCCGTGACGGCCAACACGATCATGGGCCTGCTGCCGCCCGCGATCCAAGCCAGCGCCGGCGAGATCCACTTCCAGGGCATCGACATTCTCAAGGCCGGCGAAGCGCAGATGCGCGAGTTGCGCGGGCGCGTCGTCTCGATCATCTTCCAAGACCCGCTCTCGGCGCTCAATCCGCTGATGACGGTCGGCGACCAGATTCTGGAAGTCTTGGAAACGCATCGCCACGGCACGACCCAGAGCCGCGAGGCCAAGGTTCTGGCGCTTCTGGAAGAGGTCGGCCTGCCCGACCCCGCGTTGATGCGCTTCCAATATCCGTTCCGCCTGTCGGGCGGGCAGCGCCAGCGCGTGATGATTGCCATGGCCCTCGCCCTCGATCCCGACCTTCTGATCGCCGACGAGCCGACCACGGCGCTCGACGTGACGACGCAGGCGCAGATTCTCGATCTCATCCGCAAGATCCAGAAGCGCAAGGGCATGAGCGTCATGTTCATCACCCATGATTTCGGCGTCGTCGCCGAGATCGCCGATCGGGTCGTGGTGATGGAAAAGGGCAAGCTGGTGGAACAGGGACCGGCCGGAGAGGTGCTGGTCCATCCCGCGCATCCCTATACGCAGCGACTGGTGGCCGCCGTTCCGCGCATGCGCGCCAGCGCAGCCGAGATCAGCGCGGACGCGCCCGTGGTGCTGGAGGTGGAGAAGCTCGAAAAGGAATATCGGCTGTCCGGCTCCTTCTTCGGCAAGACGCGCGTGGTCAAGGCGGTGGACGGCGTCAGCTTCCAGCTCCGCCAGGGACAGACGCTCGGCGTCGTGGGCGAAAGTGGCTCGGGCAAGTCCTCGCTCGGGCGCGTGCTTCTGAAACTCTTGGAGCCGGACGCCGGCTCGATCCGCTTCCAGGGCCAGGACATCGCGGGGCTGAGCGAGGAAGCGTTCCGGCCGCTGCGGCCCTATATCCAGATGATCTTTCAGGACCCTTTCGCCTCGCTCAACCCGCGCCACACGATCGGGAGGATCCTGACCGTCGGCCCGGTGGCGCATGGCCTGTCCGTGAGCGAGGCGCGCGCCAAGGCGTTTCGCCTCCTTAAGCTCGTCGGTCTGGACGAGCAGGCCTATGACCGCTTCCCGCACGAGTTCTCGGGCGGCCAGCGCCAGCGCGTCGGCATCGCGCGCGCTTTGATGTTCGACCCGCTCGTTCTCGTGGCGGACGAGGCGGTGTCGGCGCTCGACGTGTCGATCCAGGCGCAGATTCTGGAGCTTCTGGACCGGATTCAGAAGGAGACGCAGGTCGCGATGATCTTCATCACCCACGATCTGCGCGTCGCCAGCCAGATCTGCGACGAGGTCATCGTGATGTACAAGGGCGTGGTGGTAGAGCGCGGCCCGCCCACCACGATCTTCCGCGACCCGCAACACGAGTATACGCGCAAGCTCGTCTCGGCGATTCCGGGCGCGGACTGGGAACCGGCGGCCGAAGCCGGCTAGTTCATCGCCGAACGGTCGCCGGCACCAAGGCCGGCAGCCGGAACGCGCGTCGTGGCCCTTTGGGCCATCTTCCGCCGCTGGCGCCATAGGTGCCGGCGACGCTGCTGTTTTCCATGTAAACGTCTGATTTTAAATCGAAAATAATACGGTCTTAGTGCCAGAAAATGGTTGCCAATATCCACTATCTGGCCTTTCATAGTGTCATAAAACCGACAAGCGACACGGCCGCCGAGCCCTGATCGCCGCGCAGCAAGGATGCGGCGCGGCAGGGCGGGAGTGCGCGCGCCCGAATCGAGACCGATGAAGACAACCAAGCCCAAGACGCCGCCGCCGACCCTGCCGCAGGACATCAATATCGATGTGCTGGAAGACACGCTGAGCTTCTACATCCGCACGGTGAACCTCGCCGTCTCGCGCGATCTCGACGAGCGTCTGGAAGGGCTGGACGTTGCCAAGGGCACGGGCAAGATCACCACCCTTCTTCTGGTGGACGATTATCCGGGCATCCGCCCCTCCGTGATCGCGCATCTCATCCTCAAGGACCGCTCGGCCATGGGTCGGCTCCTCGACCAGATGGAGGGCCATGGCCTGATCCGCCGCGAGGTCTCGCCGGAGGACAACCGCGCCCAGCAGCTCTTCATCACCGAGGCCGGGGCGGCCTTGGCCGTGAAGATCCGCGAGATCGTGCCGCAGCAGTCGCGCGACTTCTTCTCCTTCATCCCCGAGGACGAGCAGAAGCTCGTCACCGACATTCTCAAGCGCGCCTATCGGCGCATCGTGGGCCTCTCATGAGCGATCCCCAAAGTTCCGTCGTGCTCATATCGGGCGCCAGCCGCGGCATTGGCGATCACATCGCCGCCGAGCTTTTGCGCCAGGGCTGGCACGTTTCGCTGGGAATGCGCCGCCCTTCCCTGCCGGCCTGGGCTGCGGGCCATGAGGACCGGGTGCATCTCTTCGCCTACGACGCCGAGGACACAGGCGGCGAGGCGCGCTGGGTGGAGGCGGCGCTCGCCCGCTTCGGGCGGATCGACGCGCTGGTCGCCAATGCCGGCATCATGATCCCCAAAAGCGTGATCGAGGCCGAGGACGAGGACATCGACGCCATGATGGCGGTGAATGTGAAGGCGCCGCGCCGGCTTGCGAAAGCGGCGTGGGATTCTCTCTGCGCCACCGGCCGGGGCCGGGTGATCATTCTCGCCTCGCTGTCCGGCAAGCGCGTCAAGTCACCCGGCGCGGGCAGCTATTCGCTATCCAAATTTGCCGCCGTCGCGCTCGCCCACGCCATCCGGCAGGCGGGCTTCGACCAGGGCGTTCGCGCCACCGCCGTCTGCCCCGGCTTCGTCGCCACCGACATGGCGGCGGCGATCACCAACCGCCCGGCCGAACTTCTGACGCAGCCCGGCGATCTCGCGCGCATCGTCGCCCTGCTTCTGGCCCTGCCCAACTCCGCCTCGGTCGCCGAATTCGCGGTCAATTGCCAGCTTGAGGAATTCTTCTGATATGCCCGGTCCTTATGTCGTTCCCGTCCATGGCGATGCCGACCTGCCCAAGGCGGTGGATGTCGTCGTCATCGGCGGCGGGATCATCGGAACCTCCACCGCGCTGGAACTGGCCGAGCGGGGCCTGCGGGTCGCGCTCTGCGAGAAGGGCGGGATCGGCCACGAACAGTCCAGCCGCAACTGGGGCTGGGTGCGCATCTCCCGCCGCGACCCGCGCGAAGTGCCTCTCATGGCGGAATCCTTGCGCATCTGGGCCGATCTCAACCGGCGGACGGGGCGCGAAACGGGCTTCAAGCGATCGGGCATCGTCTTCACCTGCACCGACGAGAAATCCTTCGCCGATCATGAGCGCTGGAACCGCAATCTGGAAGGCTACCAGATCGAAAGCCGGATGCTGAGCGCGTCCGAGTTCAACGCCAAATATCCCGGCAACACGATGAAGATCGCCGGCGCGCTCTACACGGCGGGCGACTGTCGCGCCGAGCCGCAGAAGGCCGCGCCCGCCATCGCCGAGGCGGCGCGCGACCGGGGCGCGCATATCCTCACCGAATGCGCGGTACGGGGTCTGCAACTCTCGGGCGGCAAGGTGTCGGGCGTCGTCACCGAGCGCGGCGAGATCGCCTGCTCCTCCGTGGTGCTGGCGGGCGGGGCGTGGTCCAGCCTCTTCATGGGCAATAACGGGCTGGACCTGCCGCAGCTGAAGGTCCTGAACTCGGTCCTGCGCACCAAGCCGCTGGAAGGCGGACCGGACGAGGCGATCTGGGCGAGCGGCTTTGCCCTGCGCAAGCGCGAGGACGGCGGCTATACGATCGCGGACGGATCGCGCAACGTGGTGGATATCGTTCCCGCCTCCTTCCGCCATGCCGCGAAGTTCATGCCGGCCCTCTCGCATGAGTGGCGCGCGCTGCGCTTCCGGGTCGGCGGGCGCTTCCTGGACGAGGCGCGCCAAGCTCGCCGCTGGGCGCTCGATGAGCCCTCCCCCTTCGAATATAACCGCGTGCTCGATCCCGTGCCGTCCAAGGCCATTTCGGACGCGGCCATGAAGCGCCTGTCGGTCGCCTTTCCGGTGTTCAAGAAAGCCGAGATCGCCCAGCGCTGGGGCGGGATGATCGACGTGACGCCCGATGCCGTGCCCGTCATCGACGCGATCGACGCGATCCCCGGCTTCCATGTCGCCACCGGCTTTTCCGGCCATGGCTTCGGCATCGGCCCGGCCGCCGGGCGGCTGATGGCCGACATCGTGTCCGGCCGCACGCCGCTGGTCGAGCGGCACGACTTCCGTTTCAGCCGCTTCTCGGACGGCTCGAAGATCGAACTGATCAGCGGTTTCTGAGTGTGCGGCGCGGCGGTTCAGGCTGCCGCGCCGCCCCGAAGAGCATGCCGGCAGGCGACTGCCGCCGGGAGGTCCACCGCCCGCAGAGGCGGATGCAACGATGTGATCCCAAGCCATTCCATCCGACCAAGGGGAACCGACACCATGCCCGACAGCCGTAAGCCATTCCTCACCACCACCCGTCGCCAGGCGCTCGGGCTTCTCGCCTTCGGTGCGTCCGGCCTCGTGATGACCGGCCTGCCCGGCCTCACACGCGCCGCCTTCGCGCAAGGCGGTCAGGACGCCAAGGGCCAGTTGACCGTGGGCTTCTCGCAGGAGCCCACCGTCTTCAACCCGCATATGCCCCATATCGAGGTCGATGAGGGCATTCACTTCAGCATTTTCGATCCGCTCTTCTATGTGGACGAGAAGGGCGCCTTCGTGGCGGCGCTGGCGGCCGAGGTACCGACGGTCGAGAATGGCGGCATCTCGGCAGACGGTCTGTCCTGGAAGGTGAAGCTGCGCGACGACGTGAAATGGCACGACGGCACGCCCTTCACCGCCGAGGACGTGAAGTCCACGCTGGAACTCCTGGTCAATCCGAACTTCCGCTCCTGGCGCAAGACCGGCCATGAGTTCGTGCGGGATCTCACGGTCGTGTCGCCGACCGAGATCACCTGGAAGATGGAAAAGCCCTTCGCGCCCTATCCCTCCATCCTGGCCTCGACCTTCATCACGCCCAAGCACATCCTGGGCGCGGCGGCCGATCCGAACACGGCCCCCTTCAACAACGCGCCCGTGGGCACCGGCCCCTTCAAGTGGAAGCAGCGCGTGGCCGGCGATTACATCCTTCTGGAAGCCAACAAGGACTATTTCGGCGATGGTCCGCATATCGCGACCCTGATCTACAAATACGTGCCCGATCTCAACGTCATGTACACCCAGTTCAAGGCGGGCGACATCGACGTGGCCGGCCTGCAGTGGATCACGCCTGATCACTACGAGGAAGCCAAGACGCTGGAGGGCAAGGTCGTGTCCGTGGTGCCAGGATCGACCATCGAATCCCTGACGCTCAACATGGAGCGCCCGCAGTTCAAGGACCCAAAGGTTCGAGAGGCGCTGTATCACGCGATCGACAAGCAATCGATCATCGACGCGCTGTATTACGGACTGCCGACGCCGACCGAAAGCTACGTTCCGCAGCAATCCTACTACTACAACCCCGATCTGCCGAAGCACGAATACTCGCCCGAAAAGGCCAAGGCCCTGCTGGACGAAGCGGGCTGGGTACCCGGCGCGGACGGCGTGCGCGCCAAGGACGGCGTGAAGCTCGCCTTCACCTGCTCCACGACAGCCGGAAACCACATCCGCGAACAGGTGCAGCAATATATGCAGCAGTCCTTCAAGGATCTGGGCATCGAGATGACGATCTCCAACCTGCCCCCGGCCGTGATGTGGGGCGATTACTGGATGCTGTCCCAGTTCGACAGCGTCATCGTCGGCCTCGACTTCCTGACGGGCCCGGACCCGGACACGTCCGATTTCTTCCGCTCGACCTCCAGCCCCGCCAAGGGCGGCTCGGGCCAGAACAACTGGCAGTTCGCCAACAAGGAAGTGGACGATCTGCTCACGCAGGGCGGCAGCCTCTTCGTGCCGGAAGAACGCCGCGCGGCCTATTTCAAGATTCAGGAGATCATGCGCCGGGAACTGCCGCTCCTGCCCCTGTTCCAGTACGCGACGGTGCGCGGCTACAAGCAGGGCGTCGAAGGCGTCGCCTACAACATCAACACGCGCATCGACACCTGGAATGTCGGCCACTGGAGCCTCGCCTGATCAAGTGATCGTCTGATCACGTGATCGGCCGGGCCTCCCCTTGAGGCCCGGCCCGCCGAAGCGGCAGCGCGCTCCCCTCCCGGACGCCCCGCAATCGTGCGTCCCGCGCGCAGGACAGACCATCCGCCGATCCGGAGCCAGCCCCATGTTGCCCTATCTCCTGAACCGCCTCTGGCAGAGCCTGATCCTTCTGGTGCTCGTGTCGATCATCGGCTTCGCGGTCCTGAACCTCGCGCCCGGCGGTCCCTTGTCGCAATTCGCGCTCACGCCTGGCATGACGCGCGAGGCGATCGACCGCATCGCCGAGCAGATGGGCCTCAACCGGCCCCTGCCGATCCAGTATCTCGACTGGGGCTGGCGTCTCCTCCAGGGCGACTGGGGCACGTCCTATCGCGACCAGCGGCCGGTGCTGGAGATCATCTCCGGGCACCTCTTCGCCACGCTTCTCTTGATGGGCTCGTCCACGCTGATCTCGATCCTCGTCGGCACCTGGATCGGCATCAAGGGCGCGACGAAGCGCTATTCGCTCTTCGACTATGCCGCGACGGTGGGCGCCATGGTGGCGCTGTCGATCCCGACCTTCTGGTTCGGCCTCGTCGCCATCTATGTCTTCGCGCTGAAGCTGAAATGGCTGCCGGTCGGCAGCATGTACACGATCGGCGACCAGTCCTTCACCGACTACGCCATCCACCTGGTGATGCCGAGCCTCGTTCTGGCGCTCGTCAATATCGCGGTGTGGAGTCGCTACATGCGCACCGCGACGCTCGACGTCATCAACCAGGATTTCGTGCGCACGGCCCGCGCCAAGGGTCTGACGCAGCGCCGGGTCCTGATGAAGCATGTGGTGGGCAACGCGCTTCTGCCGATGATCACGCTCGCCGGCCTGCAATTGCCCACCATCCTGGGCGGCGCGCTCGTCACCGAGACCGTCTTCACTTGGCCCGGCATGGGGCGGCTCTTTCTCGATAGTCTCGGCTATCACGACTACCCCGTCGTCATGGGCCTTCTCATGTTCTCCGCCATCCTCGTCCTCGCCGGCAGTCTCATCGCCGACCTTCTGGTCGCGCTCGTCGATCCGCGCATCCGCCTGGGGTGACGCCTGCCCGACGCTCCGTCGCCATCGCTTGAAGGGGTTAGATCATGTCCGCCGCAACGCTTCCCATCGCCGCCGCCGCCCCCTCCCCTCGTTGGTGGCGCAGCCGCACCGTCCGCCGGTTCGCGCGCCACAAGCTGGCGGTGGTGGGCTTGGTCATGATCGCGGTGCTGATCTTCGCCTGCGTGGTCGGCCCGCATCTCCTGCCCTATGACGAACTCTATATCGACCTGCGCGCCCGCTTCGCGCCGCCGCTGACCGGCTACCACATTCTGGGCACCGACCCGCTGGGGCGCGATATCGCCGCCCGGCTGTTCAGCGCGGGGCGCATCTCGCTGCTGGTCGGCTTCTTCGCCATGGTGCTCTCGACGCTGATCGGCACGGTGATCGGCGTCGTCGCCGGCTATTACGGCGGGCGGCTCGGAGCGGTGCTGATGCGCTTCGTGGACGCCTTCCTGTCCTTCCCCTCGATCTTTCTGCTCCTGGCGCTCGCCGCCTTCGTCAAGCCCAGCCCTTTCATGATCACGGTGATCATCGCGGTCACGAGCTGGATGGAGATCGCCCGTCTGGTCGAGGCGGAGGTGCGCTCCTTGCGCGAGCGCGATTTCGTGCTGGCCGCGCGGATGCTGTGTCTGCCCAACGGCTGGATCATGTTTCGCGAGCTTCTGCCCAACGCGGTCGGGCCGATCATCGTGGCGGCGACGCTGACGGTGGCGCGCGCGATCCTTCTGGAGGCCTATATCAGCTTCCTCGGATACGGCATCCAGCCGCCCCTGCCGAGCTGGGGCAACATGCTGAACGGCGCGCAGCAATATCTCGACAAGGCCCCCTGGCTCGCCATCGTGCCGGGCGTCGCGATCACGCTCGCCGTCACCAGCTTCAACTTCATCGGCGACGGGCTGCGCGATGCTCTGGACGCCCGCAGCGACCTCAGTTGACGGGAGGCTCGATCATGCCCCGCTTCTCGCCTTTCGAGGATACGCTCTGGTTCGCCACCGCCAAGCCCGCGCCGCGAACCGTCCCGCTGGAGGGTTCCGTCCGCGCTGATGTGTGCATCGTGGGGGCCGGCTATGCCGGGCTGACGACCGCGCTGGAACTCGCCAAGGCCGGCGTCGATGTGGTGGTTCTGGAGCGGGAGGAAGCGGGCTTCGGCGGCTCGGGCCGCAATGCCGGCCATTGCACGCCGACCTTCACCCATTACAGCCTGCCCGAACTCAGGCGCATGCTGGGCGAGCCCTGGGCGGAGCGGCTGATCCAGCGTCAGACGCGGGCCAATGACCGGGTCTCGGCGATGATCCGCGACTATCAGATCGACTGCGAATGGGTGCAGAACGGCTATGTCATGGGCGCGCCGCACAAGGGGGCGCTCGCGGAGATCCGCCGCAAGGTCGAGACCTATAACGGCGTCGGCGCGCGCACGCGCTTCGTGGATCGGGACGAGGTGGAAGCCATCACCGGCAGCCCGCGGTTCCACGGTGGCTGGCTGCACGAGGAGGCGGGCCATCTCAACCCGCTCGGCTACGCGAGGGGCCTCGCCCGCGCCGCGATGCAGGAAGGGGCAAGGATCTTCACCGGATCGGCAGCCCTCTCCTGCGAGCGCGAGGCGAGCGGCGGCTGGGCGGTTGGCACGCCGGGCGGCCGCGTCCTGGCCGACAAGGTGATCTTCACGACCGGGGCCTACACGGTCGGCGGCTGGCCGAAGCTCGACCAGACCTTCAAGATCCAGCGCGTCTTCGTCGCGGCCACGCAGGTACTCTCGCCGGAAACGCGCCAGAGCGTCCTGCCTGATAACACGACGATCCATGACGGGCGCGGCGACATCTACGTCTACAAGTACAATGGCGAGGGGCGCATCGTCTGCTCGATGTTCCCGATGGGACGGCGCGGGCGCGACCTCGCCTATACGAGGCAGGTCATGAGCGAGCGCCTGACCTGGCTGCACCCGCAAATCCGCGAGGCGATCCGCTGGGACTATCTCTGGTTCGGCGAGCTGGACATGCAGGTCCGCACCGTTCCCCGCTTCTATGACCTCGCGCCCGGCATCGTGGCGCTGACCGGGCTTTCGGGACGGGGCGTGCCGACCGGCTCGATGCTGGGCTCGATCCTCTCGGAATGGGCGCTGGGTCAGCCAGAGAGCGAGCTGGC
>NZ_BBWM01000088.1:0-8874 GCF_001463805.1 Aureimonas sp. D3
GTGTAAGGATTGGCCCGCTCCAGCCGACGAAGTATAAAATCCAAGGGTATAAGCATTCGATCCACCGCTCGGGGTAGGTCTACGCCCGCCGGATCTCTTAAAGCCAATTTCACTTCTCCAACACTTTCTATAATATCACGCCACACAGCGTGTCTTTCCGAGGGTATGCCGGACCTCTCATTGGACGCTCTAATAGCAAAATTAATGTAGTCGCGAGGTAAAAGTTTATCAGGTGAGCCAAGCAACGATGATTGGCTTCTGTTCAATGTTAGCAATTCTTGCAGAATGTCGTCGAATCTTTCGAGCATTTCGGCTGGAGGTGCGTCCGTTGGCTTCTGTTGCTCAACAGTAGGCTCTGCCGCTTCTGTTAGCTCTTTCTCAATATTATTCCAGCAAGCGTCGACGGCTTTATCAATCCGGTCTTGCTCAACGGTCTCGGAAGAACTGCTAGCATTGATGTCCCTTACGAGCTTTTTGAAATCAGCTTTATTGGAGAGAACCGCGTTGAACTGAGTAAGAGGTTGCGGCAATTCCGAAGGCTTCACACCCACTAGGAAGGGGGCGATATGACTGTCCCCCACTGACTTCGAGAGTGCGCCAGCTTCAAATAGTACCCAAGGAGCCGTCAGATTGCTGGCCGTAAGGCACAGAATGCCAAAGCTATCCTTCTCAAGCTCATCGCTCAGATCAGCGACCCAACGTCCGCCTTTCTTCAAATCCTCAGAAGAGATGAATGGCTTAACGGATTGCAGGACAACAGGAAGCCATGTGTGAAGTGTCACAGCAACCTTGTGGCTGGCCGCTCCCGACCAACTGATAAAAACGCGCGGCATATTTTCTCCCCTACACCGAAGCCTTGCACAGTCTATCGCCGCAAGTCTACGGAATGGAACCCTAACAAGGTTCTCTCTGCAAGTGAGTAACTGTAGGGTACTTCGCTGGGGTACTTAATCGGGTACGCATAAGCGAAACTCAGTCGCCTAAGCTACTGTTATTGCTTATAGATTTCAGGCGTTGAAGAAGATGGTGGAGCCAATCGGGATCGAACCGACGACCTCTTGAATGCCATTCAAGCGCTCTCCCAGCTGAGCTATGGCCCCAGTGCCACTTTCGTGGCAACCTCGTCAGGGCCGTTGGGCCGGCCCCGCATCTGGTGTGAGCGCTTTCTAGGAGAAGGCCCGGGGGAACGCAAGCGAAAAAATCGAGGCGCCGACACGAAAGTGAAATCGGACCGTCAAGCCTCTGTCATGACTTGGTTTTTGGCTGACCGACTGTGAGTCTCCACGGCTCCGCGCGTGGCGAATCGCCAGGGATCGACAGGTCTGCCGGCTCGAATCATCGGCCCTTTGGTTTGGCGAGGCCGGGTCAAAAACAAGGAACCGGGTCGAAGACAAGAAAAAAGGGAGGATCGGCCGATCCTCCCTTTCTCATCGCGTTACGAACCCGCGCCGCGCGCGGCGTCTGCGCCGGAGATCAGACGTCGTCCTCGTCGTCGCGACCTCCACCGATAATGTCGGTCATGTCGTCGTCTTCGTCTTCGTCGTCGGCCAGGAACGTGTCGTCGTCATCGTCGCTGTCGTCGTCCACGACATCGTCGTCCTCGTCGCCATCGACATTGGGCAGATCGTTCTTGGGCGCGGTCGCGCCGCCCTCCTCGTCTTCCACGTCGTTGATCGAGACCGTCTCCTCATCGGTCTCCGCGACCTCGGTGACTTCCTGCTCTTCGGTCTCTTCCTCCTGCTGGACGCGGCTGCGCGAAGCCTTCACCGTCTCGAAGAAGGACAGGGGATAGGACTTGCCGGTATAGGGAGAGACGATCGGGTCCTTGTTCAGGTCGTAGAATTTGCGCCCCGTTTCCGGGTCGACGCGCTTCGTGCCGAGTTCTTGTTTCGCCATGGGTTCGCCTTTCGAAAGGGAGCGGGATCGCCCGCATGTGTCGGGCGCCGACCGGGCCGGGTCATCCCATATCGCCGCAAGGCCGGCCGGTCGAGGGGTAGGAAAAAGCGGAAGGTCCCATACGGCCTGCGCCGGAGCTTGTCAAAGCGACGCCATTTGCCGCGTGTCCCGGAAGTCGATCCGCGCCGCCGCATGGTGTCGTCCTGCAGGGCGAGCGTCCGGCCGCCGCCATCGCGCCCGGCCCCTCCCGCCCCGGCGCGGGCCTAGGCTCTTCCCCTGCGCGCGGTTTGGATGGTAGGCGAGCGGCAGACAGATTTCAGGAGAAGACGAGCAGGCCCAAGCGCCCCGGCTCGCGACGAGGACGAAGCCGCCATGACGGGTCACGCCGCCGCCCCCCGCCCCCTCCAGAGCCGCCGCAAGGGCGCCCTTTCTGGGCGCGTGCGCGTGCCCGGCGACAAGTCGATCTCGCACCGCGCCTTTCTGTTCGGCGGCCTCGCCGCCGGGCGCACCCGCGTCACCGGCCTTCTGGAAGGCGAGGACGTGATCGCCACCGGCCGCGCCATGCGCCAGATGGGCGCCCGGATCGAGCGCGAGGGCGAGGCCTGGATCATCGACGGCGTGGGCAACGGCGCGCTTCTGGAGCCCGAGGGTGTTCTCGACTTCGGCAATGCGGGCACCGGCTCGCGCCTCACCATGGGTCTCGTCGGCCCCTACGACTTCACCACGACCTTCGTGGGCGACGCTTCGCTCTCGCGTCGGCCCATGGGCCGCGTGCTCGACCCCTTGCGCCAGATGGGCGTCCAGGTTCTGGCGCGCTCCAAGGACCGGCTGCCGTTGTCGATCCGCGGCCCGCGCGTCGCCGCCCCGATCGAATACCGCGTGCCCATGGCCTCGGCGCAGGTGAAGTCCGCCGTGCTGCTGGCCGGCCTCAACACACCGGGCGTCACCACCGTGATCGAGCCGATCATGACGCGCGATCATACCGAGCGGATGCTGGACGGCTTCGGCGCGAAGGTCTCGGTCGAGACGGACGCCTCGGGCACCCGCACCATCCGCCTCGAAGGCCAGGGCGAATTGAAGGGCGTGCCGGATTTCGTGGTGCCGGGCGATCCGTCCTCGGCGGCCTTCCTCGTGGTGGCCGCGCTGCTCGTGCCGGGCTCGGACGTGGTGATCGAGAACGCGCTGATGAACCCGACCCGCACGGGCCTGATCGAGACGCTGCGCGAGATGGGCGCGTCCATCGAGGCCGTGAACCCGCGCCTGTCGGGCGGCGAAGAGGTGGCGGACCTGCATGTGCGCCATTCCGCGCTGCGCGGCGTCACCGTGCCGGCGTCGCGCGCGCCGTCCATGATCGACGAATATCCCGTGCTGGCCGTCGCCGCCGCCTTTGCCGAAGGCGAAACGCTGATGCAGGGGCTGGACGAGCTGCGCGTCAAGGAATCCGACCGCCTCGCCGCCGTCGCCGCCGGCCTCAAGGCCAATGGCGTCGTGCATGAGGAAGGCGAGGACTGGCTGCGCGTCACCGGCCGCCCCGATGGTTCCGGCCTCGGCGGCGAGCGGGTCGAAACCCATCTCGACCACCGCATCGCCATGAGCTTCCTGATCATGGGTCTGGCCAGCCAGCATCCCGTCAGCGTCGATGACGCCACGATGATCGCGACGAGCTTCCCCGAATTCGAGGGACTGATCGCGACGCTCGGCGGCGAACTCCAGCCGGCGGAGTGACGATCTTCGAAGGGGCCGTTCTCGCGCTGTTTCTAGCGATCTTCGGCCCCCTCGCCTTTCTCTACGGGCGAAGCCTCGCGCATCGTGTTCATGCGCAGGCGCGCCGCGACGGCGGCTCGGCCCTTCGCATCATGGCCGCCAAACTCCTGCTGCCGGCGCTCGTCGCCTTGTCGCTCGCCTTGCGTTTCTCCGGTTCGGAGCTGGACGAATGGCTGGTCCGGACCGCCAGCGGCACCCTTCGCGCCGCGATCTCGGCGCTCTGGCTCATGGGGTCGATCGCGGGCATTCTGTTCTTCGTAGCGATCCCCTTCGTTTTCGGACGATGCTTCGCCTTGATCGCCGTGGCCTTCGGCTGGTTCCAGCATCTGGAGCACCAGCCGTCCCGCTCCGGCGCGGCCGGGTTCCGCGAGCGCGCGGCGCGCGCCGAACCCGAGGACGACGAGGGTTGAGCGCCCCCGCGCAGGCTTGAGCCCCCCGCCCGTCTGGGCTCACAATGAGCGCCGGGGAGGACATCCATCATGATTCGAGCCGAACGCATCGACCGGGTGATCGATGAGGCCATCGCGGCGCGCCGCCTCGTCGGCGCCGTCGTGATGGTGGTCGAGGGTGGAGCCATCACCTATCGCCGCGCAGCCGGGCTGGCCGATCGGGAAGCCGGCATTCCGATGCGCGAGGACACGCTGTTTCGCGCGGCCTCTCTGACCAAGCCCCTGGTGGCGGCCACGATCCTGGCGCTCGCCGACAAGGGACGGCTCGCGCTCTCCGACCCCGTGACGAAGTTTCTGCCAACCTTCCGGCCGAAACTCGCGGACGGCCGCGAGCCGGCGATCACGCTGGCGCAGCTTCTGACCCATACGGCGGGTCTCACTTATTCCTATCCGCGCGACCGCGCGATCACCTCGGGCCTGCCCGACACGGCCGTGACGCTGGACGAGACGCTGCGCCGCATCGCCGCCCAGCCGCTCGCCTACGAGCCGGGCACGGCCTGGGCCTATTCCATGGCGACGGACGTGCTGGGTGCGGTGGCGGCCGCCGTCCACGGCTCGACACTGGCCGAGGCCGTGCGCGCGCATGTGACCGGGCCGCTCGGGATGGCGGACACGGATTTTCCACCGGTCGACGCCGCGCGCCTCGCGGTGCCCTATGGCGACGGCGAGGATGAACCCGTGCGTATGGGCGAGCCGCATGTGATGGCGAGCCCCTGGGGCGATCAGCTCACCTTCTCGCCGTCCCGCATTCTCAATCCATCCGCCTTCCAGTCCGGCGGCGCGGGCATGGCGACCACCGCGCCCGACTATATCCGCTTCCTCACGGCCATTCTGTCCGGCGGCGGGCCGATCCTCCAGCCGGAGACAGTGCGCCGCGCGCTCGCCAACCAAACGGGCGAGATCGAGCAGGCACCGGGCAAGCGCTTCAGCTATCTCGGCTCCACCACGATCGACCCGGCCCTGGCCGAGCTGCCCTGGCCGGCGGGCACCAATAGCTGGGGCGGCATCTACGGCCATATCTGGTCGATCGACCCCGCGAGCGACATCGCGATGGTCTCGCTCACCAACACCGCGCTCTATGGCGGCGAAGGCGCGTTTCCGCTGGCGCTGCGCCGCGCCCTCTATGACGGCTGAATGTCAGACCTCTTTTTCAGCCAAAGCCATGTCCGCCTTGGGATAATCCGCGGACCGAGGCCGGGAGCCGTTGAGCTTGACCTTCGTTGACGGCAAGAAGGAGAAGCGCGCGCAGCTGTCGCGCGCCGAAGCATAAGAGGGACCATGGCGCTCGTGATCGCGATCGACGGACCGGCGGCCGCCGGCAAGGGCACGCTCGCCAAGCGGCTCGCCGCCCATTACGGCCTGCCCCACCTCGACACCGGGCTTCTCTACCGCGCGGTCGGGCGCCTGGCGCGCGAGCGCGGCGTCGATCTGGACGATCCCGAGGCCGCCGGGGCGGTGGCGCGCGATCTCGTGCCCTCGCATCTCGACGACGGCACGCTGCGCGGCCACGAGGCCGGAGAACTCGCCTCGCGCGTCGCCGCCCATCCGCCCGTGCGTCAGGCCTTGGATGCCTTCCAGCGAAATTTTGCCGCGCAGCCCGGCGGCGCGGTTCTCGACGGGCGCGACATCGGCACGGTGATCTGCCCCGATGCGCCGGTGAAGCTCTTCGTCACCGCCTCGCCGGAAGTGCGCGCGCGCCGGCGCACGGACGAGTTGCTCGCCAAGGGCCGGCCCGTGGATTACGAAACCATCCTCACCGAGGTGCGCGAGCGCGACCGGCGCGATGCCGGGCGCAGTGTCGCGCCGTTGAAACCAGCGGCCGACGCGCGCTTGCTGGATACGAGCGAACTGGGTATAGAGGATGCGTTCCGGGCCGCTTGCGCAATCATCGACGCTGCGCCACATTAACGGAACACGAAGACGTCAGGCCGCCGCTTTCGAACCTTTAGGGGTTGGAAACGCGCGGTTTTAACGTATTCAATGTGAACGAACCATCGCCGAAGGCCGGTCCACCGCGCCGAAACGGGCCTTGCCCGTCAGCCTCGATGATCGATCCAGAGCGGATCGGCACCGGGGCGGGACCGCCAGCGGTACACGAAACGCGAACCCCGGCGCGCCGCTCCTCTCACGGAGAGGAGCCTCAAGGAGAACGAATGTCCAACGCAGCAGTCTCGCGCGACGATTTCGCCGCGCTTCTCGAAGCCTCGTTCCACGATCAGGATATCGCCGAAGGTTCGGTTGTCCGCGGAACGGTCGTCGCGATCGAGAAGGACATGGCCGTCATCGATGCCGGCCTCAAGGTCGAGGGCCGCGTCGCCCTCAAGGAATTCGGCGGCAAGAGCGGCACCGAGCTCAAGGTCGGCGACACGGTCGAAGTCTATGTCGAGCGTATCGAGAACGCCCTCGGTGAAGCCGTTCTGTCGCGCGACAAGGCTCGCCGCGAAGAGAGCTGGGTCAAGCTCGAAGTCAAGTTCAACGCCGGCGAGAAGGTCGAAGGTCAGATCTTCAACCAGGTCAAGGGCGGCTTCACGGTCGACCTCGACGGCGCCGTGGCCTTCCTGCCCCGTTCGCAGGTGGACATCCGTCCGATCCGCGACGTCGGTCCGCTGATGAACACCCCGCAGCCGTTCCAGATCCTCAAGATGGACAAGCGCCGCGGCAACATCGTCGTCTCGCGCCGCACGGTTCTCGAAGAGTCGCGCGCCGAGCAGCGCTCCGAGATCGTCCAGAACCTCGAAGAGGGTCAGGTCGTCGAGGGTGTGGTCAAGAACATCACCGATTACGGTGCGTTCGTCGATCTCGGCGGCATCGACGGTCTGCTCCATGTCACCGACATGGCGTGGCGCCGCGTCAACCACCCGACCGAAATCCTGCAGATCGGCCAGACCGTAAAGGTCCAGATCATCCGCATCAACCAGGAAACCCACCGCATCTCGCTCGGCATGAAGCAGCTCGAGGCGGATCCTTGGGAAGGCATCGGCGTCAAGTACCCGATGGGCGTGAAGGTCTCGGGTCGCGTGACGAACATCACCGACTACGGCGCCTTCGTCGAACTGGAGCCGGGCATCGAAGGCCTGATCCACGTTTCCGAGATGTCGTGGACCAAGAAGAACGTCCATCCGGGCAAGATCCTCTCGACCTCGCAGGAAGTCGAAGTGGTCGTCCTGGAAGTCGATCCGGTCAAGCGCCGCATCTCGCTCGGCCTCAAGCAGACGCTCCAGAACCCCTGGGAAGCGTTCCGCGACCAGTTCCCGGTCGGCACGATCGTCGAGGGCGAGGTCAAGAACAAGACCGAGTTCGGCCTCTTCATCGGTCTGGACGGCGACGTGGACGGCATGGTCCACCTGTCGGATCTCGACTGGAACCGTCCGGGCGAGCAGGTCATCGACGAGTACAACAAGGGCGACATGGTCAAGGCGCAGGTTCTTGACGTGGACGTCGAGAAGGAGCGCATCTCGCTCGGCATCAAGCAGGTCGGCGGCGACACGTTCACCGCTGTGGCCGAGAGCGGCGACATGCGTCGCGGCTCGGTGGTCACCTGCGAAGTGACGGCCGTCAACGAGGGTGGCATCGAAGTCCAGATCGCCGATACCGATCTGACCAGCTTCATCCGCCGCAGCGACCTCGGCCGCGATCGCGACGATCAGCGTCCGGAGAAGTTCTCGGTCGGCCAGAAGGTGGATGCTCGCATCACCCAGTTCGACAAGAAGGCTCGTCGCATCGCCGTCTCGATCAAGGCGATGCAGATCGCCGAAGAGAAGGAAGCCGTGGCCCAGTACGGCTCGACCGACTCCGGCTCCTCGCTCGGCGACATCCTCGCCGCCGCGATGAAGAACCGCGAAGAGCAGTAATCATAAGGCAAGGGCCGCCCACCGGCGGCCCGGCCCGATCGAAGGCAAGGGCCGCCCACCGGCGGCCCGGCCCGATCGAACGCTGAGCCCGCGCCGAGAGATCGGCGCGGGCTTTTTCGTGGCCGCCCCTGAATGATCGGGTGACGCGGCCACGATCGTGCCGACGCGAGGAATGGATCAGTTCGATTTCGAATACCATCCGCGATGGAATCTTGGAGCATCCTTCTCAGCTGAGTTGCATTCCTGCTCCATCGGGACGACACTGACGCAGGGGCGCGTAAGCAAAACCCCACCCATGCCCGAACGCAATGCGCAGCGCGACCGAAGGGGGATCGGTCGTTTCTGTAACGATCGATCGTTCACCTTAAGGAAATTCATGGCGAGCCATGACGACAGGGAGGACGATCTTCACGATCTGATCGTGGAGGCGTCCGGGAGGCCCGAACTCTGGGACGAGGTTCTGACGGCTTTGATCGAGCAGTTCGGATCACACGCCGGCGCGCTTTATCTTCATTATAATTCCGGCGCTACGCGATCAGCCCCGGTCGTAACAGAGGTCATTCCCTTCCAGGGCTATGGTGCGGGTATGCTCGAACGCTACAACGAGCACTACCACGCCTTGAACCCATTCCATGCCAATGGTTCGCTCTTCACACCCGGCCGTGCCCTCACCGAAGCCAATCTGAAGGAAATCTCGCGAGACTTCGACATCGCCGAAACGGAGTTCTTCGTCGATTGGTGCCGCCCGCAGAACTTCTACTATACGATGGGGGAAATCCTTTTGAAGGATGATACGCCCCTAGGGTCAGGACCCATTGATTTGAGGCGTGCCGTCTGATTTAGGCTCGGTCCGGGGGACTGGATATGAGCGATCTGTACTGGCTGACGGACGAGCAGATGGAACGGCTTCGCCC
>NZ_BBWM01000089.1:0-8506 GCF_001463805.1 Aureimonas sp. D3
AACAGGCGACGATTGGGTTTTAGGCATTGAGTTTGATGAACTTGCGGGGGTGAGCGGGCTTCAGTCCTGAGAACCTGTTTGACAACTCGCCGGCTGAGGGCCGGCGAGGGAATTCTTGTCCCCGTGGGGTGCCAAACGCAGTCAATGCCGGCTGCAAGCGAGCCGCATGGCGCAATCCATGCGCCGGCCGCATGTCGGATGTGCGGGCACTCGATAGCCAACAGCTGCAAGGCTCCCCTTCGACCTTTGCGCTACTGGCGGGAGCTGACGAGGCGTAGGTTCTGCGCATCGGAAGAACCAAGCACACGCCGGCCACCACCGATGAGAGGCCGGGCCCGAAAGGAAGACACCATGTCCCTCGCTCGCTCCTTCAGCACCTGGCGCCAGTATCGCAACACGGCCGCCGAACTGAACCGTCTCTCGCAGCGCGAACTTTCGGACCTCGGCATCTCCCGCTCTGACATCCCGGCTATCGCCCGTCAGGCGGTCCGCTCCTAGTTTCCCCCTTTCGCTTCAGCTGGTCCTCCCCCAGCTGAAGCGGACCGGCCGAACGGGTTCCTCCCACCCCTCGGCTTCTCTCAAACGCCCTTGCCGGTCCTCCCCCGGCAAGGGCGTTTTGCGTTGGGGATCGAACTGACAAAGGCGCAGACTGCACACTTGTAGATGTCAGGTTTCAAAGGCTTCTAAACTTCTCGCCACGTTCGGAGACTTCGAACATGGCTCCAGGGCGGACGAGCTTCACCTGCGCTTCAATGCTGTCCCAGACCTGCAGAATTCGGATCATCTGCTTTTGGACTGGCTTCTCAGAGATGGTTCGACACAGGAAGAACCCGATAAGACCTGATGATCGGAAGGCATGAAGCTCGGTCCGGTTGCGAGTGATCCGGCGATCGGCTGAGAGGATAACCCACCCGCCTTCTTGGCTGAGCGCTTGAATCCACGACAGGTCTGTAGTGGCTGGGCCAAACCGCTCGCGAATGTGCTCCACCTGATGGTCGGCGGCGAAGAGTTCCCGAAGGGCGCGGGCGAGGTATGGCGACAGGTGTTCGTCCGCCATGACTTTCACGCTGCCCGCAGACCCTCTTCGAAGTTGACGGCATCACGCACAACACTTGGAGCGACCTCGTAGAGACGCGCCGCTCGATCAACACTTCCCTCGGCCTTCACAGCATCCGATAGGACGATGGTTGGAACACCAGAAGTTGCTGCGATCGGCTGGCCGAAAGCGCGCACCGGATCGAGCACGATGCTCGGTTTGCCTTTGTAGGGTCTCCAGCGGGCAACGGCGTCGTGCTCGATGTCGAGATCCTTGAAGCTGCGCTCGAAGACTGTCTGAAAAACGAACTGCCGCTTCTTCAGGTCAATCAGCTTCGGCTCCTGGCTGTCAGCGGTGCTTTCCATGAAGATGGTCCGTCCGTCTGTCCGGAACCTTTGCGTGGAGAAGGGATGGTCGTCCTGTACGTACTGGCGGGCATAGGCGAGGCAGTTGCGTACCGCCAAGAGACCAACGCCGGCATCTGTGAACGCCTTCACAAAGCGCAGTTCGATCAGATCGCGGAAGCCAATCTCGAGGTGATCCTCGATCATGGCGAGTTGTGAAGTCCATAAGGGTGGCGAGAACGCCCCCTTCGACCCGTGTTTATAGCCTAGCATCCATCGGCGCACGTTCAGGGCCGAAGTGCCAAGAAGACGCGCAGCCTCTGCCGCAGTGTAAGAACCCACGTCGAATGGAATGGCAGTGGAGGGCGCGGGTGCTTGATTCATTGCTCCGGAACCTACTGGAAGATGGGCATTCGACAAGAAGGAAAAGTGACCTGTGATGGGGTCGTGCGGCATGGTTCACGACCTCACCACCAGTGTCATTTCAGCGCCGGCCGATCTGTGCGCGAGAGCAAACAGCGCATTTACCTGTTGCTTCGCGCAACAGGGCTCCCCGGCTTTGCAGGGCTCTTCGCTGGCGGCCTGTCGCTCACTGTCTGCAAAGACAGGATAGGCGAAGATGTTGTACATCCTCGAATGGGGCCTTGCCTGGGGCTGACGCGGCCTCGCACGAAGCGCATGGCATTGCTGGCCCAACTCGCCTACGGTTCGACTAGTCGCAAACCAGACGAGTCGCAGCTATGGCCGCACCCCGTGTCCGCAATCATTCCGAAGACGCTGCCCGCCTCCGCGCGCGCCGCCGCGCCGAAGGCATGACTTCGGTTGAGGCCATTCTGCATCGTGACGACGTGGCATCGCTGGACGCGCTCAAGGCGCAACTCGGCGCATCCTCTCGTTCGGAAGTCCTGCGCGCTTTAATCGCGAAGGCTGACCGGGCCGAACTCTCACCGGCGGACGTGGCGCGGCTATCCCAGCCGAGCGCCACATGACGCCGAACCTCACGAAACCGGAGACGCCATAGGCATAGAAAAGGCCCCGAAGCGGGAGCCGCTTGGAGCCTGATCTGAGAAGCGTGGTTGCCCTCAGAATTAGGCACCTCCGACTTCATCGTCAATCAAAATGCGGCTCGCCCGCCACGGACTTGCTTTGCCTCGCGCAAGGATGGACCGATGACGGCAGAACGACCCCGCGCGCCCCTATTCCGGGCAGCGCCAGCGGATGGGTATTGCCATGGCGGCGACACCCTGCCGGACCTGTTTGCCCTCGCCAGTGAAGGCGCCAGCCAGCCGCATCCCGACTTCCTGGCGCGCGCCGCGATCTGGCGCGACCATGCGGCCGGCCTCATCTCTCGCGCCGAGGCTTCCCACCGATCGGCAGGGGTTGGAACGCCGCAATGCGCCGTGACGCAGGGCATGACGCACCGCGCACCACCCGCGCACCGCCCCCGACACGCCCGCCCCTCGCCAGCCAAAAGCCGCCAGTATGCCCAACCCATGGCGACCACGGCGGCCCGCGACGACAGGCTGACCCCGAACGCCAAGGCATTCCTGCAGGTGTTGCGCGCCCGGTGCGGCAAGGGCCGGGAAACCGCCATCACGAAGGGCACGGCCGGCGCGATCATGTCGCGATCGGCGCGCACGATCCGGCGCTATCTCGTGGATCTGGTCCGCCATGGCTATGTCGAGATCGAGACGCGCCGGAACGCCCGAGGGCTTCACCTGGGCCTCACGGTTCGGTTGACGGCTTTGGTCCTGCCGTTCTTCGAAGAGGCCAAGGGACTGGCGCGCTGGCTGGCCGAGACCCCGAAGGCGGCATTTCCGCCGTTCTCTGGGTCGGTTCTCTCGGGGAATGCAGGGGTGACACTCCTGACACCCAAAAACCAATCCAAAAATCATTCCTCTTCTACGGCCCTCAAAACGGGCAAAGAAACGGCTTGGAAGATAAAAGCAGGCAAAGCCGATCCGCCCGTTTAACGCGCGCTGGCGGGCAAATTTGAGGGAATAGGCAGCTGTTTGGGACCGCAGGGCCGAAACTTAGCCCTTCCACGCCTTCATGAGCCGGGCAAGGCGGCCATCTGGGAGCTGGGGCGCGGCCACTGGTGCCGGTTCTTGTTGCGGCGCTGGAGCTGGGGGCTTCGCTCGTTCGTCGGTCAGGAACCGTTGCGCAGCATCTGCCTGGGCGCGCCAGTGGTCGCGATCCTTCCGCAGGTCTTCCCGGTCTTCCTTCATGTCTGCGATTTGGGCATCGAGCCTACGCACCACTTCTTGCACCGCTTCAAGCTGCGCCTTCAACGTTGCGTTTTCACTGACGATTTCGGGTGGTGCGTCATGCGTCACTGCATCGGTGCGTGGCTCATAGACCCGGAACAGTTCGGCGGGGTGTATTAGGTATCCCCCATCATCCTGGCGCTCGGCGGAGAGCCTGCCGGACTGGATGCTTCGGAGCAGGGTGGACTTAGACCGGCCGACCTCTGCCGCAGCCTGTCTCAGGGTGAGCTTCATGGCGGTGCGTCCTGCGTCATTCGCGATGACATGCACCGATGCACGGCGCGCCTGTGTGAAGCTGGAGGATGGTGCGTGACGCGGTGCAATTTTTCTCGAGGACGCAGTACGCACCAGTTGATGCGGTGCATGAACCGGCCTGTTTAAGGGCTAGAAATTCCGGCACTAAAAGCCGTGGCGGCTATCTTATTTGTGCGCAGCATCACACCCGGCTGTGTGTAAATTGAGGCTTGACACTGTAAGGTTGGCCCTTACACTTATCCACATGATCGAAAGCTTCCGAAGCAAGCCGCTCAAGAGGTTCTGGACCAAAAGCGATAGCTCGGGGCTGAATGCCGCGTGGGTCGATCGCATCGATCGCATTCTCGCTGCCTTGGATCAGGCGTCAAAGCCGGAGGCCATGAAGTTCCCTGGCTTCGGCTTCCACGCGCTGACGGGCAACCTCGCCGGCCGCTATGCGGTCACGGTGTCTCGGAACTGGCGCATCACCTTCGGCTTCGACGGTCAAAACGCGGTCGATGTCGATTTGGAGGACTATCATGGCTCATGAAGAGAACCGCCGGGATCGGGCCCGGCCGCCCATTCACCCCGGTGTGATCCTCAGGGAGGACGTTCTGCCGGCGCTGAAAATGCCTGTCACCACCGCCGCCGAGCGGCTTGGCGTATCGCGGCAGACCCTGCACAGCATCCTGCGCGGCGATAGCGCCGTGTCGCCTGAGATGGCCTTGCGCTTGGGTAAGTTCTGCGGGAATGGCGCGGAGATTTGGACGCGGATGCAGGCCGCCTATGACCTGTGGCACGCCGAGCGCGCGCTTGCAGACCAACTGGACCGCATCGAGCTTGCAGAGCCGCCTATCGCAGCTTGAGCGCCGTGCCGTGCTGGCGAGTGAACCGCAGGCTTTTGGGGAGGATGCCGGGCGCTCTACCCGACGACCCTCAAGGCTTTCGCCACTCTGCCGATCTATTCGGTTTCGCGACGTGCGCGTGACGGTATTCAGGCCATGTCGCGACCAGCTGCATGAATGACGCCTTGCGTCAGAGACCGGGCTCCATGTCGTCGTCCCTCGTGCGGACCCAGCTTCTTCCTCGCTTGGGTTCGTTGGCCATGTCTGGGCTGGGTTGGGATGGCGCAGATGGGCTGGTCGCGGCACCGGCTTCTTTCGCGCCATCGCGCGCGCTCCAGCGCTCCAGAATGTGGACCTCCCACGTCCTTTGCCCGGCTGGAGCTTGGTGAACCACGGTGACCGCTCGATCGGGGTCCTTCTGCGATGGGATCACGGCGTCACGGCCAATGCTTCGCAGATGAACGCGGTCACCGGGCCTTGCCCCGGCCTCTGTGACGGCACGCGCCAGATCGGGCGACCAGACCGTCTTTTCTCCCTGGCCCGTGTCGATCACGGCATAGGAGTTGCCCTGGGCACCCTTTTCGAACTCGTGCGGCGCCAATGCAAAACTCACCAGCTTGCCCGCGAGCTCGAATCGTTCGGGTTGTGCCATTCCGGGGGCTAGGATGCCGTGCTGCGCGAACCGGTCGATCCACCCGGCCGCGACCGCGGCGGCCTCGATCTGCTGGCTGATCCTCAGAACATGATTGGCCGTCGCCCATTCGTCCACCACCTGAGCGTAGGGCTCCTGGAGCGCCGGATGCGGCTCGGGCGCAAAGGCGCGTGACCGCTTCGCCTCGACCCGCCGGACCGTCGCCTCGCCGGCAACGCCGCGCTCCACCAGTTCGGCATGGGCGGCGGTGAAGGGACGCGAGGCCGCCAGATCGATGCGGCGTGTGGCCACCATGGAAATGTCCTGCTCGCGCGCCGCCTCGGCGATCGCCTCGCGGGTCCGCGCCAGATCGGCCTTCGACAGGCGCAGACGCTCACCGCCTTCGCTTTTGTGAACCATGGCCACGTGCACGTGGACATGCCCCTTGTCGTGATGCTGGGCGGCGACCCAGCGGTGACCGGCAAACTCGCGATCCATCACCGCCTGCACCGCCGCGAAGAAGGCGTCGGGATCGGTGCCCTCGCGCGCGCTGAACAGGGCATGGGTCACGTCGCGAGGGCTGTAGGATCCGATCTCGCGCCCCCAGACCCGGGTCTGCGCATTGACCTGGCTGGGTGCCAGGTGATGGCCGGACGCATCGAAGCCAGGACCCCAAGTGCCCTCGGCAAGAAGACCCAGCTGATAGCGCACCCCCTCCACCGCATGGCCCGTCTGCACCAGGGCGAACCGGGAGACCTCGTGTCCGTCTTCGGCAAGCTTTGTGGCGAGGGTCGTTTCCACCCGGCCGAGAGCCTTGGGCGACAGGGGAAGCTTGTGGCCGCGCGCCGACAGGGCGACCACGACCTGAAGCGTGTTGGCGTCCTCGCCCGTGCTCTCCATCGCAAAGGCCAGCCGGCGTCCCTCGAACGCCTCCTGCAACATCTCCGCGATCCGGGAGGGCGCCAGGTCCGAGCCGGTATGCTCGATCACGAACCGACCGACATCCTTGCCCTTCGCATGGGTGCTGAACCGGGACTGCCAGTCGTCCAGAAGGGCATCCCGATCCTCGCCATCGCGCAGAACCTCGCCGCGCTCGGTGACGATCGGAATGTCGTGTTTCTGGCCCGTGCGCTCGTCCTCGCGCGTGCCGAGATAGTTCAGAAGCGCGCCGACACGGCGCGCGCCCGACGCTCCGCTGATGATCTTGAACAGAGCCGGCTGCGCCCCGGTTGCCAGAGTGGCCTTGTTGATGATTGGCCTGAGGTCAGCCGTCTGCGCAGGCGAGACTGCCTCTGGAGCGGACCGCGTGGCCGCTCGGCGCTTCGAGACGGGTGGGGCGAGCGGCTGGCCCTGGGAGCCAGGAGCCCGGCGACGTCTCCATTCGTCCTCGTCGTCTTCCGCAGCCGGGGCAGCGAACGGGCTGGGAAGAGAGAACGAGCGGCGTGCGGGCGTACGTGTATAGGCCGCGCGGAAGGTCTCCACGCGCGCGGCCACGCCTGCGATCTCGTCCAGGAACCCCGCCATGCCTGCCATGCCGGACTATCCCTCCCTGGCGAGACGTTGGCGGGCGCTCTGTTGTGCCAACCGGGCGGACTGCTTGAGGGTCTGCTGCATGCCCGAGACGATCCGGGACACCAGAAGCAGGCCTTCGGAAAGCTCCTTCTGGAAGTGAGCCCGCCCTTCATGCAGGGCGCGAACGGCCTGGTTGAGGTTCACGCCGATGCGACGCAGTTCCTCGCCGGAGGCTTTCAGGGTCTGGATCGCCTGCGCGTCGGGCACGTCGGGTAGGCCGGAGGCGGTCCGGATGAGCCTGCGCAGCATCTGGCTCTGGCTCGTCTGGTGCTCGTGGGCGAGCGCGGTGAGGCTGGCATGCTCGGCCTGGGTCAGCCGGAGCGAGACCATCACGCGCAGCTTTTCCTCGTCGCAAACATCCTTGGGCACGTGTCATGGCTCCCTGGCCGCATGGCCTTTCGCGATGTGTAATACATCATCACATATCCTGCCATAACAAACACACTTCGAAAGACCCCACATGCCCATTCCTCACATTCCCCACAAACTGTGAAAAGGGTGAAAAGGGTGACGCTTTTCACAAAATGTGGGACATGCACACATCGCACATTTCCCACATTCGCCACACAAACCGCTGGCTTTCGACGTGGAGTGGCCGAGCTGCTGCCCATCGGCGCTACAACGATGCGTCGCCTTCCGTCTCCGTTCGCACTACAATCGGAGTGTGAACGCGGAGGATGGAGATGGACACCGTTGATCCTCTGATCTGGTTTCTTCTTGTCGCATTGGCAGCAGGTTCCGCCATGGCCCTATGGGCCACCATAATAAGCCGACGCTTCGACATAAAGTTCGGCCGCGAACGGGATGGAACCAAGGCACCTTAGGACGCCAGCGCCTGACGCACCGCGTCCGGCTCCCGTTCGATCACCCGAAGAAGCGCGTTGGTCACCTGCTCAGGCTTTCGGCGTCCTTGTTCGTAAGCTTCCATTCATTGGACATGCACAGGTCACGGAAGCGGCGTGTTGCTGCCTGAAGGAGAAGTTGAAATGAGCGACGATATGGAACTCATCCACGGTAGCGGTAACGTCTTCCGCGACTTAGGGCGTCCCAATGCGGACCTTTTGCAGGCTAAGGCGCTGATAGCGTCTGAAATCCTCAAGATACTGGATGAGAGGGAATGGACGACGCGCAAGGCACAGGAGGCAACCGGCATCAGCCATGCCGACTTTTCGCGCATTCGCAGCGTAAAGCTGTCACGCTTCACTATCGACAGGCTGATGAGCATTTTGAGGCAATGCGGCCGGTCTGCGCGACCGTGAACGCTAGTGGTCTGACGAACGGCAGGGCGATGGCGACGTGGGCGACGATTGTGGCGGCCGACTTCGAAGCTATGGCTCTCGCCATGATGCGAGCGAACCCAGACGCGGCGCGTGAGCCATTCCGCATCGCTCAGGACGCCATTGCCCCCACAGGATAGGCCGGCCTGTCCCATATGGATGGCAGTCCCAAGGCGCCTGTCACATCGTCGGGTAACGATCATGGTGCGCCGGTTTCGGTGTCACAACGCCGCGCCGCACAGGGGTGTGCCCAAACGAGTCCGATCGAACGGGGCAACCCAGATCCCGCCGCTTCGTTAC
>NZ_BBWM01000090.1:0-6874 GCF_001463805.1 Aureimonas sp. D3
GCTCATCGTCATCCGGCCCGTCGAGCTGGTAAGGT
Source organism: Aureimonas sp. D3 (assembly GCF_001463805.1). Classification (NCBI taxonomy): domain Bacteria; kingdom Pseudomonadati; phylum Pseudomonadota; class Alphaproteobacteria; order Hyphomicrobiales; family Aurantimonadaceae; genus Aureimonas; species Aureimonas sp. D3. The sequence goes on from NZ_BBWM01000090.1 coordinate 36, forward strand.
CGACGCCGCCCAGCGCCAGGCAGTGAACCTTCACGCCCATCTCGGCCAACGTCTCGACCGTCGTGCGCACATCCATCGCGTTGCGGCCAAGACGGTCCATCTTGGTGACGACGAGAACGTCCCCTTCCTCCATCCGGTCCAGAAGACGCGTGAAGCCCTCCCGCTCCTTGGTGGCGACCGAACCGGAGACGGTTTCCGAGACGACGCGGCGGGCATGGACGTCGAAGCCGGCGGCCTTGATCTCACCGATCTGGTTTTCGGTGGTCTGGCCGTGGGTGGAGACGCGGACATAGGCGAAAGTGCGGGACATCGAGCCTCGAAAACGGCCTTATACGTCGCAATCTTATAGGACATGCCCGATACGTCGGATAGCTGGTTTCTGATCAGGCTTGGCGGAGACTGTCCTTAAACGATCAGTTTTGAACGTGTCCCGTTTGACGGAATGGCCCCCTTGGCGCGGATTATGGCGATCTTTCAAGTTTGGACATTTTGCGTCACATGACACTGGATGTTCGATCTTGGCCTCGTTCTGCTAATTCAGCATATCTGGCGGCGTTATAACCCTTTCGACCGCATGTTTCATTGATTGAAAGGGCGATCTCATTTTCATATAAATGGCATTATCTCTCTATGAGACGCATTTTGGAGTATGAGATGGTCGTCTACGAATTGCCACTCCAGGATAACGGCCGCGTCGTCTTGCCGGCAGCCCTCAGAAAGGCGCTCGGGCTTACGAAGGGAGATAAGGTCTTAGTTGAAGCGGAGGGCGATCAGGTCACTCTGACCACGGCACGGCTTCGACGCAAGCGAGCCCAGGAGATTGCCAAAAAATACGCTCAGCCCGGCGTCAGTATCGTGGAGGAATTTCTGCAAGAGAAACGAGCGGAGGCGGCGCGTGAAAACGAACAGACCGCACACTCGAGCGAGGTGTCTGGTTCGTGACGGCTTGCGTGATCGATACCTCGGCTATCCTCGCCTATGCCTTTGCCGAAAAAGGCGCGACAAAGGTCGAGCGATGGATCGATGAGGGAGCAGCTGTTTCCGCTTTGACGGTCCAAGAAGCGATCTCGAAGCTCTGCCAAACCGGCATGAGTGTGGAGGAAGCTGAGCAGCTTGTTCAGGCCCTTGGCCTCGTCGTTCAGCCTCTCGATTTCGATCTCGCCGTGCGAGCAGGCGGCATGTTCGCCCTCGCCAAGCCTTTCGGTTTGAGCCATGGTGATCGGGCCTGTTTGGCGCTCGGGCAAAAGCTTGCAGTCCCTGTGGTGACCGCTGACAAAGCGTGGTCGAAGGTCGCCCGCGATCTCGGACTGCGTATCGAACAGTTCAGATGACCAATAAGGCGAGGGTTAAGATTTCGCGAAGTTCGTGTCTCGAAAGATGGCACTCCGGCACCTTGGCAGAATGTGCCCTCGGCCATAGGCTCATTCCTGCGGACGTGTTCGCAGTTCACTGAGATGGGACGGCGGCATTTGGCGGCCCGATTGCGTGGTTTTAAATCCTCGTTTCCGGCCGGATCTCCGCTTATACGAACCCCAACCGCAAGGCGAGCTTAGGTCAGATCGCGACGCGGTTCGACGGACGTCGGTGCGTTGTGCTTCGGGGCAGACATACATCTGGGTCCGAGACTCGCACCCGACGATGCTCTTCGCTACGGATTCCTCGGAACCGGTCGCGCCACTCTCTCGGTGTGCAACCGTATCTCTTGCGAAAGGCCCGGTTGAAGCTGCTCACCTGGTCGAAGCCGACCGACTGGGCGATCTCGCGGATCAGCCTGTTGTCCTGAATGTCCCGCAGGGCGATGGCGACCTGCTCGATGCGCAGATTGATGATGCAGGCCGAGATACCGTCTTCGCCCGCGAAGGCGCGATACAGTGTTGAGCGTGAGGTCCGGGCTAGGGCGGCAACGCGTGTGACGTCGAGATCGGGCTCGCGGTAGCGCTGCCGGATGATCCAAAGCGCGTCGGCGCGCAGACGCGACAGTTGCGCTTCCTCGCTGACCGATACGATGCTGGTTTGGTTGAGGAGGGAAACGATCGTCCGCGTCAGCGCCTCTCCCGCAGCCACACCCGCGTCCTGGCTCATGTCAGGCAAATGCTTCAGTAAGACCGCGACGTGTCTCACCAGCGGATCGGCATCCTTGCGCGATAGCACGAGACCGTGCAGCCCGTCGATCCGAGGAAGATGGCGTTCGATTTCGCGGCGCTCGAAGAGCGCAATCGCGTTATGCGCATTGGTCGATACATGCTCGAACGGCGCGCCGAAATCCATCACGAGGACGCTGCCAGCCCCGCCTCGATAAGGTCCGGTCTCAGTTTGCCCGCTGTAGCGGCCTGCCAGACAGACGGAGATGGCCACGGGAGCAAGACCATCCGAGCGGATCATATGATCGGTTCGGCTCGCGGTCTGCGCTGACAGATGCACGTCGCTAAGGCTGAGGCTCGTCAAGTCGAATGTGCGGGAGCGCGCCGAGAAGCCCCCCTCGGTCAGCGTGGTCTGCATCAACCCACCCAGGCACGGGAGAGCCTGTCTTCGCCATGCTTCGTATCGCTCGTCGGGTGGGAGCGTGCCGGTGTTGAACTCGTCGAACCGCATGGAACTCGCGAACCTTCTAGGCTGTCAGGCAAGGCGGTCACCGGGCGGGCCCTTGTGACGCGGGATGCCTGTGGGCGCAGGATCAACAGAGAGGCAGGCGCTGGAGCGGGGGGCGCCTGTCGGCATGAGAAGAAGTCTCGCTTGCGCGCGAGCCTTGCTTTCCTTCGAGATATTCGCGCGACGATCCATACCGCGCTCGATTGGAGCGTCCGGGAACAGCGCGGGATGGACCGCTCAGGCGGCCGAAGCTGGCAGTTGCCGAGCCGCACGAGAGCCACGAATGGCAGAAGGACGCCCGCCACAGGCCCGGCGCCACACGCCGAAAACTCTCGCCGTCGCCGCGCGTTTACGTCAGGGCTGCAACGCGCGCTGCACCAGCACCGTATCGACATACTGCACGAACCGGACGATCCGGCCGCCCTTCACCGTCCAGGCATGAACGAAGGGGGCGCGGAAGCTCTTGCCGGTCGCTTTGTAGGTTCCGCTGTAATGGCCGAGCGCGATCACCTCCTCGCCCTGGCTGACATAGCGATCCGGCACGGCCTGATAGCCCTCCCATTCCGTCGCCAGCCGGATGAAGACGCCGTCCACGATGGCCTGCGGTCCGTGAAACGTGCCGGCATAGGGATAGCCCTCCGCCTCCGTCCATTCGATGTCGGGCGCCATGCCGGCCAGCACGGCCGGCAGGTCGGCGGGGGCGAAGCCGGCATAAAGGCGCTGGATCGTGTCGAGAGGGCTCACGGAGCATTCCTTTCCTTCGCTGACGATGGTCCTCGTTTCCGCGGACCTCATCAGGAAAGGCGTTCGATCGGACCCCAAGATCTGTTCGATGACGACGAACACAGCACTTCCACAGGCCGTAAGTTACATCGAGGGTTTGCAGGCCCACAAAAAGCGGACGGCATGAGATCAAGACAACGATTACGCAGTAGAAACGGTTCAGCGAGATCACTTCTCGCAATTCGACCAAACTATCTCCCAATGAGAGCCATCGCCCATTTCAATGCGTTTCAGCTTCATCATTTCCTCTGCCGACTTGCTGTTCGCCCGTGCCCAGACATCACCGCCGCGTATCAATATGAGCTGGATGCCGGGTCTCGCTTCGAAAACGCGCTTGATCTGCTCGTCTAGCGGACAATCCCTCGCCAGACAGTTCGTCCACTCCTCGGCAGATACCGGTTGAACCTTGATCTTATCGAAGCTTTTATTGGTGAATATCTCATGCCCGCCTTCGAATGCGGCGAGTCCCTGACGCGCCTGCCCGCCCCTATGCGTGCCAATCCGGGCGCGGCGTCCGTATTCGACAGGGGCTCCGCTGGTTTTCCATGAAGGACGGCCAGGATTCCATCTCTCTACTGTCTCGCGATACATCTCGTAGTTTGAGACAATGCATTGGCGGAGTTGCTGGCTATACTTCAATACCATTTCATCCGTCTCTCCAAAGATATATCCTTGCTTTCTTTTTCTGGGATCGGCTTCGGTTTTATAAGATTTTTTAAATTTATCTTGTATATACAGTTTCTGAGCCAACAACCTTCCGCGCCATCCGATATGAACCGGCATGTCATTCCCCTCCTGAATTGATCCAAGTGCTCGATCTGCACTTGCCGCGCGCCTTTGGAACTGGCCAATCCCGTTGGGGCGCAGCTTCGGTGCGAGATATGAGCCAACGAAATCCGATTTTGCCGATCTCGTAGGAAAGGCGTTCGCTCGAACGGCCAGGTCTGTTCGATGCCAACGAACACCCAACGCTTCGAATGGTCTTGGCGGGACGGCCATGCAGAGATCCGGCCGCCCGCACGGACCACATGCCGACCGGCCGCGACCAGCGGCGTGACATGACCGGGGAGCGGGATGTTCGCCATCGTGGCCGCGCAATCCCCTCATCGTTATCGCCGACATGGCGCTCTGCCGTAGCTTGGTGGCCGTCCCATTCCCTCGCCAGACGGGTGCCCCCATCTTCAACGAGCGCCTGCAATTCATGGAACACGCGGGCATAGGGATAAAAGTCCGCCTGCGTCCACGTGATATCGGACCGCATGTCAGCGAGAACGCCGGCAATGCCGTCTTAAGAACCCTTGCTGACGGCGAGATGGCGCATGGGCCCCGTCCCTTCCTGGCTGACTCTTCCTCGCTTTGGTGACGCTCGCAGGAGCGGTGTTCGTCCCGGAGAGCCTCGTGAGGTTGCAGCGATCATCGGGGCACGCCCGGCTGCCGACGAGGGAGTCGCCAATCGGACAAACTGCATCTCATATGCTCGAAAATTGACATGAAATGTCCGGACATCGGGGTATATGGCCGGTCGCTTTCACGCTTCACTCTTGTGAAGCGCCCTGTCTGATAGTCCTCCGATCCGGTGACGCTCATGAGCCTCGCATCCTTGCTCACGGTTGATCGCCGTCAACGCACTTCGATCCGCAGCGGGTCCGCAGCGGAGAGGGTCGAGGCCTGGAATTCCATCGTGCGTGTCAGCGGACGCGCCGAGATCGACCCGGCGCTCGCTGATGGGTTCACCGCGGACTTGCGAATCTGGCCTGCCCCAATTAGGTGGCCCTGTTCAAGTCTAATGGATGGTGGGCTTGTCGGCGACGTTTGAGGTGGCCGGCGAAGCGGATTGGGGTGGCGCAGCCGGCCATGGCACGGCGGCTAGAGCGATTGGACGGTGACCCAGGCTCGAGTGTGGACGCTTGGTGTTGTAGTGCCGGCGCCAGCTCTCGATGATGATGCGAGCCTCGGCGAGGCTGTAGAAGATCTCGCCGTTCAGGAGCTCGTCCTGGAGCTCCAAGTTGAAGCTCTCGCAGTAACCGTCCGCCCAAGGCGAGCCCGGTTCGATGAACGCAGTGCTGGCTCCGACCGCGGCGATCCACTCGGCCCCGCCTTGGCGATGAACTCCGGGCCATTGTCGGAGCGGATGTGTCCTGGCACGCCGCGTAGGATGAAGAGGTCCGACAGAACATCGATGACGTCCGTAGACCGCAGCCTCCGGTCGATCCGGATGGCCAAGCACTCCCGAGTAAACTCGTCGATGACGTCGGCGAGAAACGCTCAGCGTTTGTCGCCAGGCATGCGGAACTTCCGCCCGTTGTAGGTTCGGTCCTCCACGAAGTCATAGGACCACACGTGGTCGGGACGCTCTGGTCGAAGCCGAATGCAGGAGCCGTCGCTCAGCCAAAGCCGCCCGCGCTTCGGCTGCTTGGCCGGCACCTTCAGGCCTTCCCGGCGCCAGATGCGCTCCACCCGCTTTACGTTGACGAGCCAGCCGGCATCCCGCAGCAAGGCTGCGATCCGACCATAGCCATAGCGTCCATACTGCGTCGCCAGCTCGATGATGTCGGCCGTCAACGCCGCATCGTCAGCTCGCCTCTTCGGCACCTTGCGCTGCGTCGATCGGTGCTGCCCCAAAAGATGGGACAGCCGGTCCACCTGTTCCACAAGAAGGACATCGCCGGGTTCGCGGTCAAACAGACGGCGGAGGAGCTCGGGGCGACCGAGCTTCGCGCCGCTCCCGTTGCCGCGAGCCACGATCCACAGGCCCCGCTCGGCCGCAAAGGCGCTCAGCACGCCTCGGGCGCGCGGTGCGTCCTGCTGCAAGGTCGTTGCAAGGAGGTAGGCCCGCGCGAACATCGTTGATCCATTTCGAATGGTCTCTTTGACGTCAGTTCTTTTGACGCGGCCAAAGCCCACTTGAAAGAGCGGTCTCAAGCCGGTCTTCGAAAGTCATACGCAAAATGTACCCGGACCGCACTGTCCTTAGCCCGCGTTCGATCGGCGTCAAAAGGTTCAACCAAGGGTTTTGTTGAATCATCTTGTTCGTTGAAACGGGATGGCTGTGATGACGACACTCTCAGACGCAATACGAAGTTTTCGGCAAAACCAAGAGAGGTTCCTCGTGAAAGGGGAGGATGGAAAGATGAGAATTTCCATCACCAAAATATATGAGGAAGGCGGATTTCAAAGGAAACTGCACGTCAGATCGATCGGAAACTTCGCCTCACCTGTCCCAAAGGTCCAGGAAGACAAGTCGAAGCTATCCGGTACCCTGTCCCTTGCCGATTTGAACAACCATCGAACGGCTAATGGTCTGAAGACAACGCTTTCTGAAATCGACTTCCATGCATTGATCAAAAAAACCGGGGGAAGTTTCCAAAACTTCGAGACAGATCCGACGATGAATTATCGGCGTAATCTATATCTATGGGACATGAGCGAGATCGTCACTCCTGAAGCGTCGAAGACAGAAACTTCCT
>NZ_BBWM01000091.1:0-6806 GCF_001463805.1 Aureimonas sp. D3
GCCAGCCGGGCGACGCCCTCTCGTGCGCTTGCGCCTCGCCATTGCGTCAAAGTCCAACCCCGAAAACATCGTGAAATCAATCTCGGGGTTCAACGGCAGCAAGGCAAGCTGACGAGCACCCTTCTCGCTGATCGCCCGCTGACCGTAGCCTTCGTGCTCGTCCCCGCCTACCGTGTGTCCGACCTGAAGACGGCGGATACGCCCATCGACGTTGTCGTCTCGCATCTCATCGATGTTGTTGCCGCGAAGCGAGTGGAAGACCTCTCCCTTCCCCTTCTCGATGCCAGCCTTCTGGAAGAGCCGCTGCATGTACGAGGAGGCGCTCTTCGATGGATCGACCAGACGCATAATCTCCGGGAACAGGAAGCTGTCCCCTTGCTCCATTGCCCAGCCGATGAAGCCGATCTCTTTCAGAAGCGGGTGCAGGATGAAGTAGCCAGCACTGGCATCCGTTTTGATCGGCACGCGCATCCACTTGCCATCCCGCTTGGTGATGCCGGACGTATCGGCTACGAAAACGCCTCGGAACTTCTCGCGGACATCGCTTCCCTGAAGGTGAATCAGGAGGCCGAGGCGACGGCCTGTCAAATGGCCGAGAAGGGGCAGCATCGCTTCGTCGAGAAGGCCGCTGCCAACCCCGATCCGGAACACGCTGGAAATCTTTTCCGCCGACAACGGTGCCGACGGTCGCTTCGCGACCGCGGTTTCCGGATATCGGATGTTCGCTCCGCCAAAGGGATCGGAGTAGCCGTAGTCCTTCATTCGGCGGCGCATCATCGTGCCGATGACGCTGACGTAGCCCTCCTGGAAGGTCGAGCGCTTGAGCGGCTTGAGATGGAGATCGCGATTGTCCTCGATGATCTGGCGGGCGCTCCAGTCCTTTCTGCGATCGGCCTCGTCGGCGGGCCAGAAGCCGAGGAGATGGACGTAAGCCTGGAGATCGGAGGGGTTGTAGGTGTCGACGGGATGATCGCCGATCAGCTCGATGAACAGGTCGCGGCGGAACCGGGCCGTGCTGATGTCGCGCTGCTTGGACGGAGACGCATCCTCCCGATACTGGAGGTAGTCTTCCGAGACTTCGCTGAAGCGCGGCTTGAGCGACGGTGCGCGCGCAACGAAGCGACGATCCAGCTTATAGTCGGGGATCGGACGCCCCCTCTCGTCCAACGGCCGCGGCTGAGACGGCACTGGCGCCAAGCTCGCGGGGTGAACGCTTGGCGCAAATGGAACGGGCGCTGGCACCGCATCCAACGGACGGTTGGTCGAAGAGATCGCGCCGGATGGCGGCGTCAGAGCCGTCCCGGCGAACATGTCGACGTACTTGGCCTTCAGAAGATCGACGTTGTCGACAACGACGGGATTGCCGTCCGGGCCTTTCGCGACTTCGCGCGCGATGCCGACGAGACCACGAATCCCTGCCAGAGCGGCTGCTTGCTGAGCGCTGGGTTCTGGAGCCTCGCGATCGGCGATCTGCTTGAAGGCTTTCAGATAACCGCGGACCTCCGCCATCGCTTCCCGCGCATCCTCGCCCGAGAACATCGGCTCGCCCCCGGGCTCAGCGCCTGCATCCTTTTCGCCGCTCATGCCGCGCGCCTTGATGCGTACGAACTCGGTGCGGGCCGCGGCGGCGAGGAGATCGGCCATGCGCCGTGCGTCGTTGGCCGGACGCGCACCGAGCCCGATGCGGATCGGAGGCATAGCACGACCGCCGCCGAGCGCGATCGGCAGCCGAATCTGGAAGAGGTAGCTCGTGCCGCAGCGCACGAGGTGGGGACCGGGACCACGGGACGCGGCACGCTTGCGAGTGCCCTCCGTCCTCGCCTCCAACGATACACCGCACGATACACCACGCTGTACACCACCCGATCCACGCACGTTTCGGCCACCCTTGGCTGGGCGCCCCGATGAGCAGAATGCCGGAAGAACCGGGGTTTTGGAATTGGCGGAGTGTGAATCCTAAATGGCGGAGAGGGAGGGAGAGTCCCCCGTCTAAACGCACAACCCGTTGACGGCGCGGCGGAAAATCTCGCCTCGGCGACGAGCGCCTGGGTACACCAATGGGTACGGGGGATGGTTCATGTTGTCAACAATTAGCGCTTTAACGAACTACGCCGATCGTCGGTGCCGAGAACCACGCAGACCGCGTCAACTCACGATAGGTGGTCAATCGGATATGATCGCGCAGCCTGCTCCAGGTCATATCGCTTCCGCCTCAAGCAGATGGCGCTGAGGCTGAGTCCGAAGCGGCGGGCGATCTGCTTGTCGGTGAGGCCGCGGTCGAACTGCCGAACCATCTCCTCCTCGCCCGACGGGGTTAGCTTCTTGCTGTAACCTGCCCCCTTGAACCAGGCGGGGTCGGGTCCTGCGAACTCCCTACCGCCCTCCTGCATGTCCGCGTCCAGGGCGTCGAGCCTGCGCTCCTAGGCTTCCAGTCGGGAGGGGGCCTCCTCGAGCATCGCGGCCAGCGAGGGCCGTTCGAACTCCTCAACCACTTCCGCCAGCCTACGGGCGAAGGCTGGCTTTTCCCGAAGCACTCTCGCCACGTCCAGTAGCACATCCCGGGCCTCGCCGGGCACTTTGACCGTCACGCTTTCGAACGGTGGCATGGGTGTTTCCTTCGTCATGTCCGACACATCGAACGGAGTGGAGCGTGCCGTGCATCGAAATTTGCTGGGATCATCGATACATCGACGGTTCTAATAAAATTCTAAGCAGAAATTTTCCCGGACTTAAACTATAGTTTTGACTGCGAGCGGCTTTTACTGCGTTATTTAAAAGTCTATTGGAAAATATCGGAAGTTATTTTTCTCTATTTGCTAGAAACGAGGCACAGGCAACGAGGGTCTGCCTGAAGCAACGGGGAAATAAAAATGGTCACGATCAATACATCCGCTCGCTACGCTCTCCAGAACATCCGTTCGATCAGCGACGAGTTGACAACAACCCAGAATCGGATCTCCAGCGGCCTGCGCGTCGCAAGCGCCAAGGACGATGCGACCGTCTGGGTTGCCGCAGAGGGCATCCGTACCGACCTCAAGACGCATGCGGCGATCGACAAGTCCCTTTCCACAGCCAAGGCCACCGTTGACGCGGGAACGTCCGCCACCACTGGCATCGCTTCGGCTCTCTCGAACCTGAACGCGAAGCTCGCCGCGTACTCCGCCGCCTCCGACAAGAACACCGCTTGGTTGGCCGTTACTGCCGCTCAGGCCCAGATCACCGCGGCGACCAACTTCAGCGGCGCCAAGAACCTCATCAACAACGGCACGACGGCATACAGCTACGCGTCGAGTGTCGGCGCCGCGGGAGCGGTGGTGTCGAGCACCATCACGCCGGTCGACGTCGTGGCCGCTTCGACCACGGCCGTCATCACCGGAACGAACACGTTCACGACGACGCTGACCACGTTCACGCAAGCGGAACTCGACAACAGCAGCAAGGCCGCCGACATCTCGTCATCCCTTACCTCGACCATCACGACCGTCACCAACTACGCGGCAGCATTGGGTGCCGCCTCTGATCGGATCGCCACGCAGCAGTCGATGAACAAGGCTCTTTCGAGCTCCAAGGAAACCACGCTTTCCAACCTGGTCGATGCCAATCTCGAAGAGGAAAGTGCCCGCTTGCAGGCCCTTCAGACGAAGCAGCAACTGGCGTATCAGGCGCTGAACATCGCCAACCAGGGCGCGCAGAACATCCTCCGCCTCTTCCAGTAAGGAACCGCGGAACCGGACCCTAGCAAGCCGTCGGACCCATGATGCGGTCCCCGTCGCGAACATGAAGTTCCCGGCTTGCGCCAGCCCTCCGTTGCCCAGCATCGGGGGGCTGTTCTCATTGGAAACGGCCGCCATGCCGGGGTCGGCACGGGACGGAAGTACGTGCAACATCGACGAGAGGAATGCCCATGATCGGCGCTGCCGCCTCCTATGCGATCTATGCCCGAGACCTCACGGCTTCGCTTCAGAAGATCGCCAACCAGAAGTCCGTGCAGGCGGCCACCAAGGCTTTCGAGCGGGACCTGTCGAAGGTCAAGACCATCGACGACTTCATGTCCACGAAATCGGTCTATGTTTACGCCCTGAAGGCCTATGGCCTGGAAGACGACATGGGTTCGAAAGGGCTGATCCGGAAGGTCTTGGCAGGCGGGACGGCCAGCGGATCGTTGGCCTCGAAGCTAACGAACGGCGGGTTCAAGAGTCTCGCATCGGCGTTCACCTTCGATTCGTCGGGAAACGCGACGTTCAACGCTTCGGTCGCGGCTGCGGTCGAAACCGCCTACTACAGGCAGGGCATGGAGAACGCGGCCGGTGAGATGAACGGCGGGGCGCAACTCGCCCTTTATTTCCAGAGGACCGCAGCCTCCGTTAGCGGTGTCTACGGCCTCCTCGGGGACGGCAACTTGCTGAAGGTGGTGCAGGGCGCGCTCGGGCTGCCTGCTTCGATGTCGAACCTGTCGATCGACGCGCAAGCCAAACTCATCGAGTCGAAGCTCGACGTCTCCGACCTTCAGGACCCGGCAAAGGTGTCCAAGCTGGCGGCCAAATACGCTGCGAGGACCGATGCGCAATCGACCAAGCCCAGTTCGAACCCTCTTTCGGATCTCCTTGCGAGCCTGCGTTCGACCGACTCGCGTTCCTATGGTGGTGCGGGGACTGCATCGATCCTCAACATCGTCAGCGGCCAGCAATGACCTCAACCTCCTGTGGTTGAGCTTCAGCGGGCGCTAGACGCCCGCCAGACTCCGCTTGCCCTTGCCCCGCAAGGCGAACTTTCCGGCGAGGCTTCCGCTCGCTCCGGGTTCCGCGGATACCGCGGCGAGGAGGCGGCGGCCGCGGGCGCGCCAGTCCGTCAGGCAGCGGCCGGGGGCTCGGTCGACGTCGAGGAACAGGCGCCGCCATGCGCTGGGGTCGCCGTCCTCGATCGTCGCGAACATCGCTTGGAGGGAGTCGTCGGCCGCGATGGTGAGATCGCGACCGAGGGTGCTGCACCACGGCTCGGACGGCTGGCGGACCCGGCGCCAGTCCCGTCCGCTGGTAGTGGCGGCAGCTTCACTGGCCGCGACCACCCATGCCCGGAGGCGGTCGTCGTAGGTGACCCACTCCGGGGCGGCCCGACCGGCGGCGCGCTCGCGCACGTACCGCCGGAGCGCGACCGCCTCGCGGCGGGATTCGAGAACGGTGGCGGAGGAGGTCACGGGGCGTAGCGGCCTGCCACGTCGCCCTCCTCGTAGTCTCGCACCTCGTTGTCCATCTCGTCGTCGCCAAGGTCGTACTCCATGCGGTCCTCCGCCAACGCCTGCGCGTAGGACTCGAGGGCATCGGCAGCCTCCGCGACGGTCAGGCCGGAGAGGTCCTCCGCATGGTCCCACGCGGAGGCCATGGCGAGGTCGGGCTCGCCATATCCGCCCTCAGCAATCGAGGCCCGGAGACGGTCGCGGGCGGCCTCGTCGCCCGACCGCGCCGCTGCGTAGTCGGTCACGGGCGCGGTATCGTGCGCAATGAGGGTGCGGCCCCGCTCGCGCCAGTCGGGCAGCCGGGCGATGATGTCGGCCATGTCCGCGTCCGCGAGGCGGTCCAAGTCGGCGGCGGACACGTCGCCGACGAACCGCCGGAGCGCGGGGTCCGCCGAGAGGGCGGGTGCGCCGGGGATGTCGCCCGCGCGGCTGTAGGGATAGCGGATGTCGCCTCGCGCGAGCGCCTGAAGGTCGCGCACGATCGCGCGACCTCGATACGTGGGGACGGCTGAGAAGTCGTCGGCGGCGGCCATGGCAGGGTCTCCTCAGTCGATCGGATTCAAGCGTCGCCCGAACGCGGGCGCGGCATCACGCGCCGGCGCATCGGCGGGCTTCGCCGGAGCATCGAAAATGCTGGGGACCCCGGCGATGCGCTTCGCCTTCTGGCGATCGAGTTCGGCCGCGCCAAGCCGCCGGAACTCCGCGAGGGCCTGAACGATGTCCTCGCGGTCGGCGCGCGCGAGGTCGCGGCGCTGATCGTCGTCCAGATGGCCCGACACGAAGGCCCGGAGCGCGGGTTCGAGGCGCTTGAGGCTCGCGACGTCGCCCGCCGCCGCGCCGAGTAGGAGGTCGGCTTCGGCCGTCTCCGACCTGACGGCGCGGAGTTTCGTCGCGGTGTCGGCCGCGGAACCGGATTCGGCCGCCCAGGCTGCAGCGACGGTGGGCGGTGGCTGGTATCCGGCCAGTTCGACGCCTTACCGCTGGCACTCAGGCCAGAGGCGAGCCTGCGCCTCGGCCGGCCACGGGCCGTCCAACTCCAACGTGCCGCCCCAATCCTCGGCGGCCTTGGACGCGAGGGCGCGCAGCGCGGCGTCGCTGACCGGCCCCACGAGGTCCACGTGATCGCCGGAGTCCACGAGACGGCTGCGCCCGTCGAGGCCGACGCGGACCCCGGCCGGGGATTCTGACACGTCGGCGAAACCGCGACGGCGCCAGCGATCGGCGAGCGAGATCGCCTCCTCCTCGGGCATACCGCCCTTGCGGCGGCCCTTGCCCGGCTTCCCCGCCGCTGCGGTGCGCTCGATCCTGTCGACGCCGTAGACGGTGGAGACGCTGATGGCCTCGGCGAGAGTGGCGGCGGACGCGCTGTGCGGTCCCCACAGGGACACGGTGCCGGACTCGTCGTCGGCCTCGACCCAAGCGCCGTCGCGGAGCAACGCGCGGGTGCGGCGCGGGTCGCGGACATCGACCATGTAGAGCGCGTTGCCGGTCTTGGGCGGGAGGATCGCGTCGGGGAAGCGGTCGCGAAGCAAGCTCGCCTTGTAGTCCTGCTGGTGCGCGGGGCGGTCCTTCC
>NZ_BBWM01000092.1:0-1557 GCF_001463805.1 Aureimonas sp. D3
TTTGGGAAGCTTGAGCCAACAGATCTCCATCGCCGGCAGCTGCCAGCGTCGGCATTGAACTTGAGCCAGATGGCTCCCACCGTCAACGGGATCGCTCCCTGCCATAGCAAACACAGGATCCATCGGCGCCGAGGCAACCGTGGTCCTCACCATCCTTAAGACGGGATACGCACCCAGGTGGAAGGCCCGAACATTATCTACAGGGTCGCATGCTGCGCCCTCACGGCACTTGCAGAGAGGGGTCCTTCCACCTGGCATCCGACCGCTCAAGGAACGGTCGGTATTCTGTCTCCGTCTTGATGACGGCATGAACGACACGCGCCATCTTGGCGGTGAGCGCGGTCATGGCCTTCCGGCGCCTGTCGGCATCGCCCGCATGTCCTGCGACGTATCGGCCGAACTTGTCGCGGAAGCTGTTGTCGCATTGACGTGCCGCCACCTGGGCGGCCATCCAGAAGGTTCGACGCAAACGGGCATTGCCGTACTTTGACAGCTTGGTCCGCCCTCGGAAGGTGCCTGACTGGCACGTGGCGAGATCCAGACCGCAGAACTTCAGGAACTGGCGGTGATGGCGAAATCGACGCAGGTCGCCGGCTTCCGCCAGGATCGTCAGGGCGTTGATGGGGCCGATCCCCGGGATCTTGATCAGGAGCTGATAGTCCCGGTTCTGTGCCAATGTCGCTTGGGCGGTCTCCTCGATCCGGTTGCGCTGCTGGATGAGGCTTCGAGCCTGCGCGATGATCATGCGGAACATGGCGATCGCCGCGGCATCCTCGGGGACGGGCAAGGCGATCGACGAGCACGCCGTCTCGTAGATGTCGTTGATGAGCGCTGCCTTGGAGACCTTCCGGCCGACCAGAGGCCAAGCCTCTGCCGCGAAGGCCTCACGATCCATGGCGGTGATGCTGCCGGGCGTGGGAAAGCGCTCGATCAGAGCCAGGAACCAGTCCGATCGGCTGTTGCCGGCGAAGCGGGCGATCTCGGGAAAGTAGAGCGGCAGATAGTGGGTCAGGATGCGGTGCCAGGTTTGCGTCTTGGCCTTCGAGATCGTCTCGTGGGTCTTCGACAGTTCCTGAAGGTCGTTGATGCCCGCGGCCAGCGGGTCGACATAGGCCTGTGTCGCACCGATCCGCAGCATGTGCAGGATGACCTGCGCATCCTTCGGATCGTTTTTGTCCCAGCCGTTGTGGAGCGCTTCGCGCGTCCTGGCCAAGGCGACCGAGGAGATCAGGCGCAGCTCAAACCCTGCGGTCAGGAGCCGATGGGCCAGCGTACGGTGGTAGTTGCCCGTCGCCTCGAAGCCGACGACGATCGGACGTCCGATGGCGATGAGATCGTCCACCAGCCGGTCGTAATCGGGCTTGGCTGCCATCACCGTCATGCGGCGTCGGCGGCCGCCCTCCGGTCGCTCGATCAGGATCTCCTGACGATGCTTCGACATGTCGATCGCTACCAGCACGCTGGCGGTCGGAGTAGAAAGGCGTTTGGACATGGTCGGTCACGCTCCAAAGTGTTGTCTCGACAACCTCACTTTAGAGACCTGTTGGCCGGCCATGA
>NZ_BBWM01000093.1:0-4865 GCF_001463805.1 Aureimonas sp. D3
TGCGTCCACCCAAGCGTCGACCTAGCCCTCCCGAGCAGCACCCTCATTCAGTTCACCCCGCCGGGACATACTTCGACCATCAGGACTTTGACGATGCCCTAGTTGTGACGCCACGTTGGATCCGCAACGCATGCCTTCTGGGGGAACGTCTGGCTCCGCTCCTCGCCAGGGCTTGGGCAGCCCCGTTTGCTCCAAGCATTTTCGAAGAGCAGAAACGCTTCATGGACGAGATGTGGAGCGATGCGGACTGACGACACGGTCGATCAGCTCGCCTTCATCGAACAATGGATCGGCATGTCCGTATCCCGACGGTTCGGAGCGATCCGGAGGACGGCAAGAAATGGCGTTTTGCTCCGTTCGCAAAATTCCACAGAGAGCCTTTCAGACGCGCGCTGGTGCGTTTTGGCTATCTGTGTAGCTAAAAGTCCCTGATCGCCGTCCTGCGCCCTTCTAGCGCCCTCCTGTTCGATCCTATCGAAGGCTTTTTTCTGAAATTCTGAATGGGTTCTGTGAAAAGCTTTCTGTGGAGACGTTTCTGTACGTTTCTGTTCCTTATAAGGAGCGCCCCCGATTATGCGTGGAATACGCCCCCGATTATGCGTATGCCCGCCCCCGATTATGCGGAAACTCCACGACTAACGCCCCCGATTATGCGTAAGACCGCCCCCGATTATGCGGAGATAAAAACTAAGGCATTGATTTTTCTAAAGGTAAATTTGAAAAGGCCGCCCCCGATTATGCGTAAGCGAGCCTACTCGCGCATTCTGGACAACGTGTAGAAAGCGCTCCCGACTATGCGTAGATCCCCTTTGGGGTGCATTTGGAGTCAGTAGGCTGTTTTCGCCCCCGATTATGCGTGGGCAAAAGCACTTCTGGTGCCCCCGATTATGCGTAGGAAGCGCCCCCGATTATGCGTAGTTCCCTCTTGGGGTGCATTTAACTCAGTCGACTGTGCCCCGCACCCGATTATGCGTAATCTGAAATACCTTTGCGCCCCCGATTATGCGTATTGTTACCGCTTTTTTGGTAGGGCTAGAATGGAAGGGTCGACCGGCTTCATTTCCATGCCCTGCGACGTCAGTTCGATCTTGAGCTTGGGAAAGACTTCCTTGATCGCAGCCAGATCCTCTGTGATCTGCTCTTTGAACTTCCGATCGCGGGCGATCCCCTCCCCGAACTGCTCCTTGAGTGGCTTCCAGTCGAGGATGAGCGGCTCATCCAGACGCGTGGCGCGGTAGGTGATCCAGAACAGGAGGTCGAGCTTGCGCGCCGAGTTCGAGAAAGCCTTCAGCGCTCGCACGTCGATCGGCAGCGCATGCTTTTTCAGTTGGTTGTAGAAGGTCTCAGAGAACTTAATCGTGTTAGGACTGAGGCTGCGCTGATCGGGATGCCCTTCGTACCAAAGTTCAACCTTCTCCAGCGGCTTCATCTTCATGACCGCAGAGCGCTGCCCATCCCAAGCACCAAACGTCATACTGCATGCAGCCAGGGCTCTCAGCTGTTCTTTGAAAAGACCAAGGTTTCCATAACGTCCCCCCGTCGGTTCGAAGCCGATCTCACGCATGAACTCTGACAGGGATCCAGTGGTCTCGACGAGCGGGCTCTTGTTCCTGAGCGCCTCCGTCGAGAGGTGGGTCATGATCAAACGCGCTTTCGGCCCCCAAGGAACGGGTTGAGGTGTCCACTCTCCGTTCGGGGCGAGGAGCTCGCCGGAGTTCACAACGAGGGTCATTCTCCCCTGTCGGCGTTCATAGCGCGTCACATCTTCGGGCAAAGCCCGATATGGAAGGCTGCAGATCGCCAATGGGGTGGGCAAGAAACGCAGATAATCGGAAGAGGTGCGGTCGCTGTCCACTTCCACGCGCGTCTTTGCCCGCCTCCGCTGGATAGGGGTGAGTTGTGCAACGGCGGCGTCCGTGGCCTCCTTCGCTCTCGCCTCTCGATCGCGTTTTGCCTGCCTACGCCCCAACTCTTTGAGCATGATGGCATAGACGGAACGGCCTTCGTACTCCTTGAGTTCGGCGAGCAAATCCTCATCGCGAATATCTGCGAGGGTGGCCGGAAGAATGGTGCTATCACTCTCTTTCATTGGAAGGACACCTTACGGGGCCCGCTCAAAGGCGTCCATCAAGGCGACAAGCATCTCCTCCCCCGAAAGGAGATCGTGCTCCTGTGCCAGTTTCCAAAAACGCTCCCGCACTTCTGGCGACGTCGCGATGTTCAGCTTGGCCGTCCGGTTCGAACGACGAAGGGCGCGAGCGTCGAAGACCTCCTTGACCGGTTCAGGCTTCGGCTTGGGGGGCGAAGCATGACGGGTGCGGAAACCAGCCTTCTCCGCAGCCTCTGCTACCTCTGGCGCCAGGGGGGCTGGGCGTTCCGTGCGGGGACGGAAGCTCGCGACGTCGGGCAAATCTAGGGGGATACGCTCACGGCTCATCGCGTGGTCTCCTCATTGAGAGCTGCAATTACGGATTGGGCAACGGCGGTCGCGTTCTCTTGGGCCGCCTTTGGGTTGGAGACGTCTTCGGCCGTTAGGTCGAAGATTGTCCCACCGATCTGAAAGATAGCGCTGAAGGCCGCGCGCTCGAATAAGGCCGTATCCAACACCGGAATGCCCTTACCGTCGAGTGTGGCGCGGATGTGCTTCTGTTCACGGCTCTGGAGCATGCCGATCATTGAAAACATGACCCGGTAGGGGATCTGTCGTCGGAAGACTTTGCTCTCCCGTTCGATCAGAGAAACCACCCTCGCCGCTTGATCGACGTCGAGCTGTTTGCCACGCATTGGGATGAGAACTAGATCGGCGCGAGAGATCGCGTAGCTAGCCGTCACGTTCGCGGATCCCTCTAGATCGACGATGACGAATGGCTTGCGTTCGGCAGCGTCGTCGATGACCTCGACGACCGTCTCTTCGGTAACGCCGCCTATGATTTCCAATCTCTCTGGGACGCTTTTCGTGAAGCGTGAAGCCCAGGTCGCAAGAGGCTGATTGGGATCAGCGTCGATCAAGGTCACCTGCGACCCAGCCTCGGCATAGACCTGCGCGAGCAGGAGAGCAGTCGTCGATTTCCCAACACCACCCTTTGTTGAGCACAGGACGATCACCGGCATCTTCTCGGTTCCTCATTGGTTCCTATCAGCCACCCTCGCAGTTCCTGGTTACCACACCGTGACCACGAACCAGAAAAGAAGTGAGACGGAACTAGACGAGAACTTGGAGCATGTCGACATCCTTGTCAGTTCCATCTTAGTTCCAGGTCAGCTCATAGTCGGTTCGATATCACTTCTTTTTGGGTTCTGACTCAGTTCCAACTCGGTTCTTATCCAGAAGGAAGCGAGAACTGATCAACGCAAAGCCCGCGTGAATTTCAGTCCAGATGCCCATAAAGTCTTGTATCAGGGGTTCTTCATCGAGACAAACACCCTTCCGAACCATGACGCTGACGCTCGGTTGGATGGTGCGTTGTGCCTCGTGATGCAGCAAGTCAGCACGCTCCGAAGAACGGCCGACCCCATATTGGAGCGACATCAAGGCGAAGGGATTCTCATGTCGGTAGAAGAGAGCAGGGGTGTCGTGCCCAACACGAAGACCCTCAGCGCGATCATCGCCGGCTTGACCCTTCCCGGCATGTTCTGGACCGGCTCGACCTGGGTCAACAATCAGGTCCACAAGATCGACCTCTTCGACCGCCGTGTCACACAGATCGAGGAGTCCCAGAAGAAGGACCTGGAACTGGCCGAGGTCCGGGGTGAGCGGATTCTGACCAAGGTCGAGGCGCTTCAGAAGGACGTTCAAGCGCTCACCAACGCCTTGACCAAGGTCGACGCCTACAGGCGCGGTGATCTGCGGCAGGCTGCGGCAGGGGAGGGGACCGCAAGGGACCGAAAGCCCCCAATCCGTCTCATCCAATCGTTCTCGAGCGGGACCATGGACGATGATACGTTGAACAAGCGAACCCTCATATTGGATGGGATCATTCCACCGAGAGACGACCGTTTGTCATCTCCGCCGACTATGAAGCATTCGTCCGAAACTGACCGACGAAGGCATCGGCATCGACCCTGTCTGTCAGTCAGAACTTGTAATCTTCGACTACAACGGCGTTCTCATCGTTAGCCAAGCAATCCACTGTCCAATCGACGTTCGGGAACTGACGGGTCTCGGCTTTCCAGTCACCCCATCCGACCTTGCACATGCCGTCATCGGTCACACAACGCGAGATGTCATCGATCATGTCGAGCAGGTGCTGGGCCGAGCCCTACCCGACAGCTTCGAAGCGCGCCGGGACCAATTGGTGGAACTGGCCTATCGCAACGAACTGCGGGCCATCGCCGGGGTCAAGCATGCTCGCCGCATCGTCACTCGCTACTATGAAACCGCCACTTCCTTCTGACCTGCTGCCTGTTTCCTGGACCGTTTTGAGCTGGAGAATTCCAGTTATGAATGAGGGCTAGGAACAGGAGCTTGGAATGAAGGGTCGAAGTTTTTCGAGGCGCAGATCGCGTTCGTGTTGAAGCAAGCCGAGGATGGCACGAGCGTCGGCGAGGTGTGCCGCAAGACCGGGATCAGCGAGGCGACATTCTACGCCTGGCGCAAGAAGTATGCAGGACTGATGCCGTCCGAGATGCGGCGTCTGCGCCAGCTTGAAGAAGAGAACGCCAAGCTGAAGCGGCTCGTCGCGGACCTTAGCCTCGACAAGGCGATGCTGCAGGATGTCGTCTCGCGAAAGCTCTGAGGCCTGACCGGCGCCGGCAACTCGTCGACGACGTCAGGAGCACGTGGCAGGTCAGCATCAGGCGGGCGTGCGGTGTGCTTCGGGCGGAGCGATCGAGCTACCACTATCGTGGGCGCCGCGCCGATCAGA
>NZ_BBWM01000094.1:0-4024 GCF_001463805.1 Aureimonas sp. D3
CCGCAGCTAAGTAGCCCTGACAGCCGAAAGCTGCCTGACCGGTTTCCACCCCGTTCAGTCTCAGACCGCCAAGAAAGCGGACGCTCGAAAGCGGTCCATCCGCTATCGACCCATCAGTGACGAATGATCGAAGGCAACGGAGTTCCGAAACCGGTCATTCGCCCCCCGAACGATCGAACTGGCGGGGAACACGTCTTCGGCGTCCAAGGGGATCGAGAGACCAGATACGCTTTAAGGGAATACCCTCGTAGTTCGTTGATGAGCGTCGACCATTCCGATCGGTCACGTAGACCTTGACCCATGGGATGGAGCGCCCCGCTCCGAAAGTGCCCGACAATTCTCTGAAATCGGTGCTTTTTGCTGCGTTCCGTTGGCAGAAGGCGGGGAAAGCCTTTGCAAACCCCAGCACGGCAGAGCGTAGGTTGGGCGAGGCACGGCCTTGAACGATCCGACCGCGAAGGAAGTCAATCTCGATCAGGCCATCTTCGCTGGATGCTGCTTCACCGAAAACGTCCACCGGATGGTAGCCAATGACGAAGGATTGGCCGCTCGCCAACGAGTCCGCGATGTTATGACCGATCGCACAGAGTTGGTCATGCTTCATGGTTGGATGGTTGCATGTGTTACGGCAGATTTCCAGTACGCGGATCGTAGAGCGGAACGTCCGCAAACCACCCCGTCCGGTCTATGGCGGCAGAGAAGCATACGCTCGAAAGCGGTCCATCCGCTATCGACCCTTCAAAGCCACCCTCAAGCGGTTCTAATCGTTCCCGAACCGGACATTCGCGATCGGGTCGCCAAGGTCGAGCCACTGATCAGGCCGCCGCTGTCCGTCTAGCCTCCTGCGTCAGTCCTCCATAGCCCCAAGCATCGGCTGTCACCTCGTTGACCACGACATAAGTTGCGAGCGGCAGACTGGCGCCGAACGCGCTCCTAAGCAGGTCATGCGCCTGTCGAACGAACTCAGCCTTCTCGTCAGCGCTGTTAGTTCCCGCCGTGACCTTCACGTCGAGATGGGCAGCGCATGAGACCGGCTGACCACCGATGCTCCAGCGCGTCGTGTCGTGCGTCTCGACGAGGACGGCCGTCAGTTCGGCCTTCTTGCGCATGACGCTTGCCATGAGCTCTGTCGCCCCCTTTTGGAGGACCTCGACCTGTTCCGGTCCGAGTTTAGCACCGGCAATTCGGATATGAACGAAGGGCATGACGGTTGCTCCCGATCTGATTGACGGGACGATCATGCCGCTCCACGATCGTTGTGACTATCGCGTAATTTCAAACCAAAGATCGAGCAAAACTGAATGGTGGCCGGACTCGTCAACCTCGACATGGATGTGCTTCGGACCTTCGTCATCGGCACCGATCTCGGCAGCTTCGCCAAGGCTGCCGACCGGCTCGGGCGCTCCCCGTCCGCCGTCAGCCTCCACCTACGCAAGCTCGAGGAGCAGATCGGGCAGCCACTCGTGCGCAAGCAGGGTCGCGGCCTCGTCCTGACGGAGGCGGGCGAGACGCTGATGGGCTACGCCCGGCGTATCCTTGATCTCAACGACGAGGCGAGGCTTGCTCTCGGCGGGTTGGCGAAGCTCGAGGGCTGGGTGCGCGTCGGCGTCCCTCAAGACTTCGCCGAGACGTGGCTGCCTTCGCTGTTGGCCCGCTTCCAGCGTGCTCATCCGAAGGTCCGCATCGAGGCCCGGGTCGACCGGGGCGCCGCGATGGCCGATGCCGTCGGCGCCGACGCGCTAGATCTCGCCCTGACCTGGGGAGCAATGGGCAACCCGGACGGCCAAGTCGTGGGTGAACGGCGGCTCGCTTGGATCGCGGCCTCAGACCACCGCATCGTGGATGGCGAGCCGCTCCCGCTCGTCGCCTTCGAATCTCCCTGCGCTTTCCAGCACCGTGCGACGGAGGCGCTCGACGCGGCGGGTCGACCATGGCGCCATGCGTTCTCGACCTCGAGCCTTCTCGGAGTCTGGGCCGCCGTCCGGGCGGGGCTCGGCGTTACGGCGCGGACCGTGGACGCGATCCCATCCGATCTATGCGATCTCCATTCCGATGCGCTCCTTCCCGATCTTGGATCGCTCACGCTGGTGCTTCACCGGTCGCCGACGAGGACACCTATCGCGGATACATTCGTGGATCTGCTCCTCGATGCCGTCGAGGCCGAGAGCGGAATGGAGGGCTCCTGACGACCCTTCCGAGACGTTGACCAACACTTGACAAGCCCGCTGGAAGCGGACGTTCGCACGTCGCCGGGATGCCGTCTCACGTTCGGTGTATCCGCGCCGCGAAACAGCCTTGCTTGGCGTTGTGGGCGTGGATCGTATGGACAGCGGCATTCGCGAACATACGCTCGACAACCGATTCGATTTCTGTGCCCTCGACAACATCGGCCACCTGCATCATGCCCGCGGCGTCGAACGCACGCAGCGAGAGCAGGCGGCGGCGCAGCACCTCCGGCACACGACCGACCTCGTCGTACCGATCCGTCGCGCCCTCCCAAACGAAGATCGCGTGGGTGGCTCGGTACGGCGAGCGAGCATCCAACGAGACGTGGTTCAGCAGAAGGGCGTTCTCGCCGACGGGGATCTCGCGAAGCGTGATCCGATCGGGGAAGCCGGGGCTCTCGTCGACCCTCATCCGGATCGCGCCGTGAATGCCGAGATCGGCTTCGTCGAGGCCGTAGAGATGGCGGAAGGGATCGGGCGACAGCCCGGTGATGCGATAGGTCAACGGCAAGCTCCTTCGAGTGACGGAACCATTTGTTGGAATGGAACGACGCAGGGCCACCCGTTTTCCCAC
Source organism: Aureimonas sp. D3 (assembly GCF_001463805.1). Lineage (NCBI taxonomy): Bacteria > Pseudomonadati > Pseudomonadota > Alphaproteobacteria > Hyphomicrobiales > Aurantimonadaceae > Aureimonas > Aureimonas sp. D3. Next base: position 2,800 of record NZ_BBWM01000094.1, read on the forward strand.
ACCGGTGCCCGACGACGACGGCAGGGTTGCAGCGCCGTACTCGTACGCAGCCTCTCCGCAGGAAATCGGGTGGCTCCCGGAACCGCGCTTTTCTAGCGTTCTCGCGTTGTTCAGGAGCCACCGGTACATGAGACAGTCAGAAAACCATCCGTCGCCCTCGGTCAGTGTCCACCGCACCATGACGCCGCTCGAATGGGGACTGCTCGTCGCACTCTCGGTCCTGTGGGGCGGCTCGTTCTTCTTCACCGGCGTAGCCATTCGGGAGCTTCCGCCCCTGACGATCGTCTTCCTCCGGGTTGCGCTGGCCGCCGCGATCCTACTCGTCGTCCTGAAGGCGATCGGCTTGGCTATGCCGAAGAACCGGTCCGTCTGGTTGGCCTTCTTCGGCATGGGCTTCCTGAACAACGTCGTGCCCTTCTGTCTCATCGTCTGGGGGCAGACGCATATCGCGTCCGGGCTGGCGTCGATCCTGAACGCGACCACGCCGCTCTTCACCGTCGTCGTGGCGCATGGCCTCACCGCCGACGAGAAGATGACCGGTGGCCGCCTGGCAGGCGTTCTCTTCGGCCTCGTCGGCGTCGTCGTGATGATCGGTCCTGCCGTTCTGGACACGTTCGGGACCAACGTCCTGGCGCAACTCGCCGTGCTGGGCGCCGCCGTCTCCTACGCCTTCGCCGGCATCTACGGTCGCCGCTTCAAGCGCATGGGGGTTCCAGCCTTGGCAACCGCGACGGGACAGGTGAGCGCGTCTGCGATCATGCTTCTTCCCGTGGTCCTCGTCGCCGACCAGCCGTGGACGCTCCCCATGCCGCATCCGACGACCTGGGCGGCCATGCTCGGCATCGCCGCCCTCTCGACGGCCCTGGCCTATGTCCTCTACTTCCGGCTCCTGGCGTCCGCCGGGGCGACCAACCTCCTCCTAGTCACGTTCCTGATCCCCGTCAGCGCGGTCGTTCTGGGCTCGCTGGTGCTTGGGGAAACGCTGCAAGCGAAGCACTTCGCGGGGATGGCCTGCATCGGGCTGGGGCTCGCGGCGATCGACGGACGCATCATGGCGAGGCTCCGGGCCGAAACGGGCTCTACCACCGATGCAACGAATGTGAGCGCAACCCAAAGCGACCCGGCAGTCTATCAGGGTCGAGACATCTGATGCTCAGCGCGAGACCGAAACCCTAGGGATGTAGGTCCGCTTCCTTCCCTCAACGATCAGAAGCGGACCGTCGCC
>NZ_BBWM01000095.1:0-2180 GCF_001463805.1 Aureimonas sp. D3
AGCACCAACTCACACCGAGCCGCTCCAACGAGGATTGGAACGGCTCGAGATCGTTGGATCTGCGCATCGTCCGGGTGTGAAAGCGGACACGGCTTTGGCTGGAAATGCTTTAGCGCGTCAGTTCCCAAAGCAAGCGGGCGACATCCCTCTTCTGCTCAATCTGCGGCAAATGTCCCGTCCTCGGAAAGATATGCAACGCAATCCACCCAGGCAGGCCAGTGAAATGGCGCACCGGCACGACGCGGTCCTCTGTGCCTGCGACGATCTTCACGGGCATTGACAGGCGGGTGAGGAGATCGCGCACCGAGATGTGCTGCGCTCCATTGGAGAAGAGACGGGCGCCGAGCCGCATCTGTGCATTCGTCTGCCGCCCGTCGGCTCGCGTACGGGCGGTCGCACGCACGAAACCCTCGGACAGGACTGCCGGATCGGCGACGAGGTGGCGCAGCCAGGCACGGACCGGTGCCTCGTCCGTCGCGCGGGCGAACCCCTCCGTGAAGCCTGTGTCGATGTCCGGCCCAAAGCCGGCGGGCGCGATCAGCAGGAGCGAGCGCACGTCGCTCGCCGTACCGCTGGCCACCCCTAATGCTACAGCGCCGCCGAGCGAATGGCCGACGAGGTGACAGCTAGACAGGCCGAGCGCGATCAGCGTGTTCTCGACGCCCGAGATCAGCGCTTCGAATCCATCGGCCTCGTGGGCTAGAGAGGCGCCGTGGCCAGCGAGGTCGATGCCGAGAACCGGGTTGCCGTCTGTCATCTCGCCGAGAAGCGGACGCCAGCTCGCCGATTCCGAGCCGAAGCCGTGGAGGAGGACGAGAGGCGTGCCCGTGCCTTCGCGCAGGCGCACGACGGCTAGCGGCGTCGCGGTGTCGCTCACCGGAGCTGGGGCGAGCGGGGCGGATACGGTGTCGAGGGCGCGGGCCGCAAGCGGCTGCGCGTCGGAGCGGGCGTCCGGCTGCGGCTCCGGCTGCGCGGCGGGTGCCGGGGTTGGCACCAACGCGACCTTCGCGGTGGCGAGGTTCTCCACGTCGTCGCGGCCGATGCGGCCGAGCGGGCCGGTGCCGGAGACGGATGCGAGGTCGATGCCGTGCTGGTGAGCGATGCGCCGGGCGAGCGGCGTCGCGCGCACGCCTCGGGGCTTGGCGCAGCAGGTCTTGGCATCCTCCGTCGCCTCGCCGTTCGCCAGTGCCGCGACGCTCTCGGCCGGTGCCGGCTGGGAATCCGTCTCCACATCCGGGTCCGGGCCGACCATGCCCGGCGTGCCCGCGTCGGCCGTCGGCGCGGGCGCATTCACCGCCTCGCCCTCGGCATAGATCCAGGCGACGGGCGAGCCGACGGCGATGTCGACGCCTTGTGCGCCCGTGACGTTGCGCAGTGTGCCGGAGGCCGGCGCGTCCACCTCCATGGCGGCCTTGTCGGTTTCGATCTCGAACAGCGGTTCGCCCTTCTTGATCGTGTCGCCTTCCTTGTAGAACCAGCGCGAGATCTGGCCGGTCGCCATGTCCATGTCGACCTTGGGGAGAATCACTTCGGTCGGCATCGCGTCAGCGCTCCCGCCGGGCCAGCGCGCGCACGGCCTGAACAATGTCGGGCACCTGCGGCACAACGGCCTTTTCGAGTTCGGGATTATAGGGGATGGGCGATTCCGCGCCGCCCAGCCGGATGATCGGCGCGTCGAGATAGTCGAAAGCTTCCGATTCCGCGATCATCGCCGAGATTTCGGCCCCGACACCCAAGGTCTTCACGCCCTCATAGACGCAGACGAGACGGCCGGTCTTCATGACGCTCGCGATGATGGTCGCGCGATCCATCGGGCGGATGGTGCGCAGGTCCACAACCTCGACGTCGATGCCGTCTTTGGCCAGTTCCTCGGCGGCGCTCAAGGCCTTGTGCACCATGATGGCAGAGGCGACGATGGTGACGTCCCGCCCCGCGCGGCGCACCAGCGCCTTGCCGATCGGCACGGTGTAGCGCCCTTCGGGCACCTCGCCCTTCATCTTGTAGAGGATCTTGTGCTCGAAGATCATCACTGGATCGGGATCGTCGATCGCGGCGAGCAACATGCCCTTGGCATCGTGTGGGGTCGCGGGCTGGAGAACCTTCAGCCCCGGCACATGGCCGAGCCAAGCCTCCAAGCTCTGGCTATGCTGCGCCGCCGCGCCGGTGCCCGATCCCGCCGG
>NZ_BBWM01000096.1:0-1133 GCF_001463805.1 Aureimonas sp. D3
TTACTTGGAAGGCCCCGCCATAGACGCCGATATCCTCGCCCATGATGAAGACGCGCGGGTCTTCCTCCATGGCGATGGCGATGGCTTCCTGGATCGCCTGGGCATAGGAAAGCTCGCGGCCGCCAGCCGCGTCGATGGTCTCGCTCATCTCAAGAATCCTTCGGCTCGTATGGCCGTTATGCCGTGTAGACGAAGGCCGTCGCGTCCTTCGCATCGGGCGACGGCGAGTTCCTGGCAAATTCGATGCCGTCCGCGATCTCGCGCTCGACGCCCGCCCGGATCGCCTCGATCTCGGCCGCATCCACGACGCCATAGTCCAGCATCTCGGCCTCGAACCGGCCGATCGGGTCCTTGGAGATCCAGTCGTCGATCTCTTCCTTGGTGCGGTAGCGGTTGCGATCGCTCTTGGAATGGCCGCGATGGCGGTAGGTCTTGCACTCGATGAGCGTCGGCCCCTCGCCGGCCCGCGCGCGCTCGATGGCCTTGTGCGAGGCTTCCGCGACATCCGACAGCGAATTGCCGTCCACCGTGACGCCCGGCATGGAATAGGCCACGGCGCGATCGGCGATGTTCTTGACCGCCGTGGAGCGCTCGGTCGAGACCGACATGCCGTATTTGTTGTTCTCGCACACGAACACGACCGGCAGCTTCCAGATCGAGGCCATGTTCAGTGCCTCGTGGAAAGCGCCCTCGTTGTTGGCTCCGTCGCCGAAGAAGGACACGACGACGTCGCGCCTCTTCTGCATCTTCATGGACAGGGCCGCCCCGACCGCGATCGGCAGGCCACCGCCCACGATGCCGTTGGCCCCGAGATTTCCCTTGGTCACGTCGGCAATGTGCATCGAGCCGCCGCGCCCCCGGCAATAGCCCGTTTCCTTGCCGAAGAACTCCGCGAACATGCGCCCGACCTCCGCGCCCTTGGCGATGCAATGGCCGTGGCCGCGATGGGTGGAGGTGATCTGGTCCGTATCGGTCAGCGCGAGGCAGGTGCCGACGGCGGACGCTTCCTGCCCGATAGAGAGATGCATCGTGCCGTGGATGAGGCCGCGCATATAGCTTTCCTCCGCCCCTTCCTCGAAGCGGCGGATCAGATGCATCTGGCGCAGCGCGTCCTTCAGGACTTCGGGCGGAAA
>NZ_BBWM01000097.1:0-3165 GCF_001463805.1 Aureimonas sp. D3
GCTTTAAGCCGTTCTCGATGGCGTCAAGACGGTCTAGACGCAGCAAATCGCTGACGAACCTCGCAAGGGGAGAGTCCGCACCGCTGCCGGAATCCTGATAGATCTGGAGCAACTGACCCAGTAGGGCTTGAGGTAGGTAGCTGCGCTCGCTGAAGAAGGCGGCTTCGGACGCGGCGAGGCTGGAGGCTCTGCCGATACCCTCTGCCGTGACCGTAGCGCCGTACCAGCTCGATGCTGTGTCGGCAGTGGTGAGCGATACGCCACCTTCTTGCGCCGATCGGTGCATCAACTGTGCTGCGTACTTCGGGTCCGCTCGTCGCAGGAACTGGACGCCGCCGGTCAGGGCGAGTTCGATCGCCGAGAGTAGGCTGGTCTTGCCGGCCCCGTTCTCGCCGTGGACGAGGACTACCTGGGCGTCGAGAGGTGCGTGTACGTGGCCACGGATGCTCCGGAAGTTCGTGACGTCCAGTTCCTTGAGAAGGCCGATCATGCCTTATCTTCCTTGATCGCAGTGGCGATGCGAACGGCGATGGCCTCGGCAACTGCGGCATCGCCGGACTCGGCGGCCGCCACGACCGCAGCTAACAAATCGCGATCCACTGCCTGGGGCAGAATCTTCGCTAGCTGCACCTCTGCGGTATCTTCGTTGGCGTCGCTGGGCTGTGCTGGCAGGGACAGGGGAAGCAGTACGCGGATGCCGTCCTCGAGCCGATCCATGTCCATCGTTCCATCCTCGCGTCGCGGCAGGCTATTGACGTGGAGCACGCGGGCAGTTTCCGTGAGCAGTTCGATCTCGCCGGGCAGCGCGGCGCCGGCCAGAATGACGGTTAGGACGTAGCGCGACGCCGTCACGTCGAGGGCGCGGCTCATGGCCTGTAAGCGGTGGCGGACACGCGGGCCGTCGCTGTCGCCGAAGTTGCCTGCCGTCGTATCGACGAGTAGGACAAGATCGAGCGCGCGGCCATGCCGTCCGCGCATCGCGCCGGTGAACTGGAACTCGACCCCGGCGATACGCAGCGGAACAGGCAGGTCATCGTAGCCGGCCGCGGCAAGGCGCTCACGAAGCGCGGCCACGAGAGGCGAGCCGGTCACAGCAGGACCTCCGCGGCGAAGCCGCCGTGCAAGTCGTCGACGTTGGCTGCGGTCCGCAGCAGGTCGCCGATGCTGACGTGAGATGGTTCGACCAATCCCGTCCTGCCGGGCGCACTGCTTGGTGATCTTCTTGAACGCTTCGGCATCGTCTGGTGCCAGATGTCATCGGAATGGATGATCAGCGCATTATCGTTGGCGTAGGCGCCGTCCAACTGCAAGCGCAGAGCCTCCGGCAGGGACTTGACCAAGAAGACCGGGCGCTTGGGTGCCCCCGGGCGGTCGGCCTGGAAGGTAGCCACGCCATCAACCAACGCGTTTCCTGATGGCATCGCGAGCGACCAACGACCGGACGACCTTCCGTGATCCAGCAGCGCCAAGGTCACAGCCAGATGTCCAAGTTTGGCGCTATGGGCGTTCTGGTCGGCAGGGAGCATATTAATCGTCGAGTGGCTGATCGGCTCGTAGGCGTCGGAATTGCGTTGCAGCGTGCCGCTGCGGAATACCGATAGAAGCCGTGACCACGAAGCGATTCCCTGATTGACCGCAGGCGTGCGGCTCTGATCGTCTGCGTCGACAACGGCGCCGTCGGAGACTAGGTCGCGCAGCACGTTCAGCGACTGCGTTAGAGGGGCTATGAGCGCATCCTTGCCGGTAGCGGCAAGCGCGGCGTCCATAAGACTGGTGAGCTTGTCGGCTATCATCTTCAGCACCAACGCGATCAACACCTGTTCGCCCCAAGCACGCATATGGCTGGCGCGATGTATCTCGGCGATGTTCGCGTTGTACGAGGGCCCATAAACCTGACGCAACACGTCGATTTGGCCCTGAGCTATGGTTTCCTCGCAGAAGACGTGAGCCGGCGCGTTCGGATCGGGTGGCCAAGGCCACGGCGTGATCGCGGTGGCTTCCGTGAACACCTGCTGGAGGTTCATGTCCTGTATCGAGAGGCCGAGGACCAGCGACTTCCTGTTCGTCGCAACGTCGCGGACCGTGTTCCGCATCGCCGTGAAGTCCGGATTGTATGGCCACCTTAGGATTTGGGCGTAGCTCCCGGTTAGAAATCGCCGATAGCGTACCTCATTCTCATCGGCGTGGATGATGCAGCCGTGGAACTTGAGGAGGCTTGCTCGACCAGGTGGGTCGCGGAGTTGGCCAGGATCGACGACCACCTGCAAAAGTCCGGGGACGTTGCCACCCAGCCGCTGGACCGCCGCTTCGATGAAGCCGTCCCAGTTCGCGGACGCGATCGTCTGTACGGCGCCTTCTAGAACCAGCATCGCGATGCATAGGTGAGCGGCTCCCGGCGGGGCGGGATGAGCGAACTGGGCGCGAATATCGATGGCCTTCCAAAGGATGAAGTCCGCCGCTTCGTCGGGTATCGGGATGTCGAGGACGCGAGAGTAGCTATTCCACAATGCATTGATGATCACGTCGCGGAGCGCCCAGTCGGCGAACGGGCGATGTAGATCGAGCTCGATGTCTGCCCGCGTTCGTCCGGCGATACGGAGAGCTTCATCGAGAGCAGGAAGATACGTGTCGGCGGTGGCGGGAGCTGTCGCCATCACCCTGATGTATTCGACTGCCGCAGCTACTAGGATCCCGAGACTAGGGGCTTTCCGAGAAATGCCGGAGCCAACCCACAGGGCAAATTCGCCGTTCTCGACAGCCTTTGCGGTGGTCGCGAACTCTCCGTCGAGCTTCGCTAGCACCTCGCGCACAGTGATGTCAGTCGCGCTGGGTGCAAAACTCACAATATGCTTCCCCTTGGCACGACGGAGGTCATCCCCCTGCGTACAGGCTATATTTCTGGTGGACCCGAGCGCAACGTAAATTTACCCGATCTATCCACCGGTTCCGCTGCCGAAACGTGCATGCCGGGATGGGTCGAGAGCCGAATGGCAGCTCTGACGCTGGCGGGGGTCCCAAAGCTCACGGGCGGCATTCGGCTTCGTTGCGCAGTCCGCTCAGGGTCGACAGCGGAACGGCAGCTTTCTATCCGATCGAACCATAAGGCGTCGGTCCGCTATCGGCCCGTCACTTGGTTTCATCCCGTAAGCCGTTCGCGCAGTCTCC
>NZ_BBWM01000098.1:0-2494 GCF_001463805.1 Aureimonas sp. D3
ATGATGGTCTGACCTTCACGGAACTGACCACCACCCGCCATCAGTTTACCGCGCCTGCTGACGTGTTCTTCTTCAAGGGGGGATACGTCGCCCCGCCTCGCTACACGCTCGACTATCAGAACAACGTCGTCATGGTGAGCCAGATTTCGGCGGACGGCGAGACGTGGACGAAGCATAGCGACAGCATCACCTCCGGCAACTTCGCCATGTCCTATGCCATGTCCGGCAGCTACCTTGTCGGCCAAGTGGCAGGGTCGAGCCAACTGGTCTGGAGAACCTCCTACGACGGCTCTTGGAATTCCATGAGCCTCAATGCTGCGTCCGCCAGCGGAACTTATTCGTCGATCATCTGCGTGAACGACGTGTTCTATTTCTCGTCGGCGAGCGGCAACATCTATCGTGCCACGGACCCAAGCGCCGCCGGCAATTGGCAGGCTTGGTTTTCCCACCCCAGAGCCAACGAGATCAACACATCTCGCATATTCTATGTATTGGGCAGCATCTACCTTGTGGCTCAGCTGCCCAATAGCAACAATGTCACCGTCCATCGCATCGATCCCAGTACCGGCACGGCGACACTTCTTCTGACGACGCCGCCGGGGGGCAGCACAGCGAACCCAGATATTCCCGGCTACGTCTATAGCGTCCAGACCGATGGCAAAGGCCGCGTCATCCTCATGAACGGTGCGGACGTCTGGGTCATGCAGCCCAATGGGACCACGACCAAACTCGGGTTTCGATTCGTAGATTATCCGACCCAGCTACCGCGCTTCATGCGGCCGAGCGACGGGCTGGCTTTGGCGGTTCCCTACAACACCAAAACGACCGTCAAGAGGGCTCGGCCCGCCGTCGCAGACACCGACTTCCAGATGCCGAACATCAGCAGTCCGACGACCGGAATGCGGCGTTTCATCCGAGGCAAGCCATGACCAAAGTTCATCTCATCGACGAGAACGCCGTTTGGATCGAAACGCGGAACGTCGACCTCGACCTTGGGCGGCCGGTGAATTCGGTGCTGGTCGAGCCCCCGCAGTTCGATCCGCAAAAACAGTTCGCCGTCTGGTCAGGGGATACGTGGCTGTTGCGCCCCCTCAGTGAGTTGCCAGCAACGCCGATCGCCGCTGATCCCGTTCCGTCCGAGGTCACGCCGGCACAGGCCAAGATCGCGCTCTACGACGCCGGCCTCTATGGCCGTGTCAAAGCGATCATCGACGGGAGCGACGCCTACGAGCCCATGCGCATCTGGTGGGAGTCCGCCCTCGTTTGGCGGCTGGACAATCCCAACATCCACGCGCTGGCAGCGGTCCTGAAGCTGACGGACGATCAGGTCGATGACCTCTTCCGCGCGGCGGCGAAGGTGGCGCAATGACCGATCATTGCACCCTCTGGCCCGAGGGCACCTGGGCGCATTGCTGCGCGGCGCACGATCTCGCCTACGCCGATCCGGGCGTCGGCAAGCTCACGGCCGACCTCGACATGATCCATTGCGTCGCCGCCTCCGCCGGCTGGCCGATGGCGCTCCTGATGGGCGCGGGCGTCCTCGCGCTCGGCCTCCCGTTCTGGATTCGCGCCCGCCTCAAATCCCGTTCAAACCGTGTTGGAAAGGGCCGCAACGATGGCCGTTGAAACCAAGACCATCTTTCTCGGCACGGACTGGACGCTGATCTCGGCCGCCAACACGGATGGCACCCGCATCGTCAGCACCGTGTTGGGCTATCGGCCTATGATCCTTCTGGCCGATGCGCTGCCGGCTTCAGGGACGCCCGGCAGCGTGATCGGTTCCGACGAGACCGTCCAGACGGGCAAGAAGCTCTATGCCTGCTCGCCGACTGATAGGCTCGTGCAAGTCCAGATCACGCGGACGGTGGATTCGGCCAATCCTGCGATCCCGGAGCTGGGAGACCTCACGCTCTCGAAATCGTCCTGGGAGGCCGGGCAGACGCCGGGCTCGGAGTTGGCAACGATATCAGGCAAAACCGCCGGCTCGACCGTCGCGCTGGAGCGCAATGACGGCGACCTCGCCGTGTCCGCGCAGGGCGACAAGCTGCTGGCGGGTCTCGCGCCGGTCGGCCCCGGCCGCTATGCCAACGCTCTGATCGAGCGGTTGGCGGGATCGGCGCGAGGCTCCAAACGGACGCCATTCGAGTACGCGGTGCCGGTGCCGGCGAGCGCGATCGGCGGCGAGAAGTACATGCTCGCGTCGAACCGCTTCGGGTTGCCAACCGACTATGCGCTCAACGACAGCGGCTACGCGTCAGGCGACACGTCCGGCCGCTCGGGCGGCAATGGGACGTCGTTCGCGAAGTACCAGTATCGGTCCTGGGGCTTCTCCACCACGTTCGAAACCAAGGAGGGCCGCTTCCTTTGGGCCAACGTGGTCAACACGATCCTGGGCGTTCGGCCGAACAACTTCCCGGTGACCATCCAGAGGGTGGACGTGCGCCGATGGTCGGACGGTGCCGTTGTCGCGCAGGTCAAATGGGGCGGCTCGACG
>NZ_BBWM01000099.1:0-1266 GCF_001463805.1 Aureimonas sp. D3
GCGCACGATCTGGCGCAGCGCGTCGATCGGCTTGAGGCTGGCCCCGTCCACCACATGCCAGAAGGTCCAGCCGTTGCAGGCGTCGAGCCCCTGCACCCGCGCTCCGATCTTGTGGATCGAAGCCGGCTCCGCGCCCTCGGCCCGGATCGTCCCGTCCGCCTGCACATAGGCCCGGTGCCGGCCCCGCGCGCAGCTCAGCATCGTGCCGGGCTGGACGAGGCCCATGTCGAGCAGCGTCGCAAAGGGCACCCGCGGCTCGGCCCGCTTGCCGCCATTGGTCGCCAGCGCGTCCGCCGACAAGGGCTCGACCTCCAGAATGCGCTCGGCCGCCGCCTCGATATAGCTGTCCTCGCGCTCGATGCCCACGAAATGCCGCCCCAGGCGCTTGGCCACCGCCCCGGTCGTGCCCGTACCGAAGAACGGATCGAGGATCGTGTCGCCCGGCTTGGTGGACGACAGGATCACGCGCGCCAGAAGCGCCTCGGGCTTCTGGGTCGGGTGCACCTTGCCGCCCTCCTCGTCGCGCAGGCGCTCGGCGCCCGAGCAGATCGGAAACAGCCAGTCCGAACGCATCTGCGTGTCGTCGTTGGCCGCCTTCATGGCGTCGTAGTTGAACGTATAGCTCTTGGCCTCGGCCGAGCGGGACGCCCAGATCATCGTCTCGTGCGCGTTCTGGAAGCGCCGGCCCCGGAAGTTGGGCATGGGGTTGGTCTTGCGCCAGACGATGTCGTTCAGCATCCAGAAGCCCAGATCCTGCATGATGGCGCCGACGCGGAAGATGTTGTGGTAGGAGCCGATCACCCAGATCGTGCCGTTGGGCTTGAGCAAGCGGCGGGCGGCGAGCAGCCAGGCCCGCGTGAAGGCGTCATAGGCCTCGAAGCTCTCGAAGCGGTCCCATTCCTCGGTGACGGCATCGACGCGGGACTGGTCGGGGCGAGTGAGATCGCCGCCGAGCTGGAGATTGTAGGGCGGGTCGGCGAAGATGGCATCGACGCTGCCGGCGGGCAGCGCGGCCATGCGGGACACGCAGTCGCCCTTGATGATCGTGTCCAGCCATTCCGGCTGGCTTGGCGAGAGGGCCTGAGCCCCCGCACCGGCGAAGCCCAGCGGCGTGCCTGCGCCCAGGCGCTCCGCTCCGGGCGCGGCCTTCGACGCTGGCACTGCACGAGACACGCGAACCGCACCGGACCTGGACATAGCGCCACCACCACCCACTCAACGCGACAACACCGCGGGATCACACCGGGCTCCGGCTCCAAATCACCG
>NZ_BBWM01000100.1:0-1168 GCF_001463805.1 Aureimonas sp. D3
AGGTGACCTTATATCCCATGTACATGATCGGAATGTAAAAATCGTTCATTACCGTACTTTGCACCCAATAAGGTTATTAAACCCACGAATATGCATGAATTTGCAGAGATTGTCCGCTCCGCGGGACGAATCCACTAACAATGCCCCATCTCGTAAGACGAAAATCTCGCCCCATAAAGTTGATACTATGTTCGCGAAATCAACATTATCGGGAATTGCGCCGATTACCCTATAACGCCGGTTGTATTCGGCTGGCGCAGACCACAACAAGTTACCGGCTTTTAGGATGGAGGACTGATGGTTTACTCGAACTTGAATTTCATTGTTATTCATTATGTCCACGCGGCTGTTGGCGATAAAAACTGTCCTATTGTATTCGTCGCTAACGATCGTGCCGCATTTCGAGGCCTCAGACGAGCCATTACGCCTGACTAATATATGACCAGAAGATAATTGATGCTCATTTTTCTCGGATACGTCGCGTATCGTAGATCCTATGACATCGCCTAATCGATCATTCGGGATCGCGATCCAATCAAGCAGCATTGATCTTGTAACAGGCTGCTGAGCTAATACTGAGCTGCCGCCGGTCGCGGAATTGGCGACCGAACTGTCGATTGGCGCCGAACACTCAGAAAGCGTATTTTTATCACTCGCCGCTGAAGCGGGTATAAAAATTGCAATACTGGAAAGTAATATTATCGATATATTGTATAATTTTATCATACTGCGATTTTTTCAATTAGCCGCTTATCGAGCATCGATGGTTGATAGATGGGCCATTACGTCTGCGCGCATCTGCTCCCCGCCCTTATACTGTCAGAATTATAACGCATCGGTATAGCCATATTATATACCGGCAAAAGATTGTCAGTGCCCTTCATCACGCGCCCGCTGAATCGTCTGCCGGCTGACGCCATAGTCGCGCGAGAGCTTGGACACTGAAGCCCCCTCCCCCAGCTTCTCGCGGACCACCTGCTTCTGCGCGTCCGTCAGACTGCGCGGACGCCCCAACACCTTGCCCTGCTCCTTCGCCCGGATTAGGCCTGCATGGGTACGCTCGATCAGAAGGTCGCGTTCGAACTCGGCGACCGCGTTGATGACGCTCATGGTCATGCGGCCCGTCGAACTGGTGAGGTCAACACCGCCCAGCGCCAGGCAGTGAACC
>NZ_BBWM01000101.1:0-1063 GCF_001463805.1 Aureimonas sp. D3
GCGTACGACCAGATCGACGCGGCGCCGGAAGAGAAGGCTCGCGGCATCACGATCTCGACGGCGCATGTGGAGTACGAGACGGAGAACCGTCACTACGCGCACGTGGACTGCCCCGGCCACGCCGACTACGTGAAGAACATGATCACGGGCGCGGCGCAGATGGACGGCGCGATCCTGGTGTGCTCGGCGGCCGACGGCCCGATGCCGCAGACGCGCGAGCACATCCTCCTGGCCCGCCAGGTCGGCGTGCCGGCGCTGGTGGTGTTCCTGAACAAGGTCGATCAGGTCGACGACGCCGAGCTTCTCGAGCTGGTCGAGCTGGAGCTGCGCGAGCTTCTGTCGAGCTACGAGTTCCCCGGCGACGACGTTCCGATCGTGAAGGGTTCGGCTCTGGCGGCCCTCGAAGACTCCAACAAGGAGATCGGCGAGAACGCGGTTCGCGAGCTGATGAAGCAGGTCGACGCCTACATCCCGACGCCTGAGCGTCCGATCAACATGCCGTTCCTGATGCCGATCGAAGACGTGTTCTCGATCTCGGGCCGCGGCACGGTGGTGACGGGCCGCGTCGAGCGCGGCATCGTGAAGGTGGGCGAGGAAGTCGAGATCGTCGGCATCCGCGACACCAAGAAGACGACGGTGACGGGCGTCGAGATGTTCCGCAAGCTTCTGGACCAGGGCCAGGCGGGCGACAACATCGGCGCGCTGGTTCGCGGCGTGGACCGTGAAGGCGTCGAGCGCGGTCAGGTTCTGTGCAAGCCGGGTTCGGTGAAGCCGCACACGCGCTTCATGGCCGAGGCCTACATCCTGACCAAGGAAGAGGGCGGCCGTCATACGCCGTTCTTCACGAACTACCGTCCGCAGTTCTACTTCCGCACGACGGACGTGACGGGCGTCGTCACGCTGCCCGAGGGCACCGAGATGGTGATGCCGGGCGACAACGTGACGATGGACGTCAAGCTGATCGTTCCGATCGCGATGGAAGAGAAGCTGCGCTTCGCAATCCGCGAAGGCGGCCGCACCGTCGGCGCCGGTATCGTCGCTTCCATCATCGAGTAAGACTCGA
>NZ_BBWM01000102.1:0-1019 GCF_001463805.1 Aureimonas sp. D3
AAGTTGCCGTTTTAGGGCAATCGAGTTTTATCGGGCTTTAGCGGGGAATCGGCCGTTTCGCATTCCGGCTGGTGGGCGTGCGGAGATCGGCGGCAATATCGCGCCATAGCGGGCAATCGGCGGTATTTGGCGCGCCGCGCCGAATGAAGACGAGAACTATGTCTACGCTGTAGCCCTCTAAATTTTGGAACGAGGGAATGGCTCAGATGGGTGGAAACCTGTCTGTCAGCTTTTGGGAATGTTTCGTAAAATAGCCGCCGATTAACGGGACATGGACGCATGAACGCGAAGCAGCCTGGCTGGATCGTTGTCCTGAATGGAGCGCCCCGTTCCGGCAAGTCGAGCATTGCGAGAGCCATTCAGGAGCGGTCGGACGATCTTTGGATCAATTTCGGCGTCGATGCCTACCAGCAGACCGCTCCGAGGATCCTGCAACCGTCCATCGGCTTGCGGCCCGGAGGCGAGCGACCGGATGTCGAACGTCACCTTCCCGTGCTCTTTGCAGCCTTCTACGAGTCTGTCGCGGCCCACAGCCGGCTCGGGCTGAACGTCATCGTCGATATTGGTCATCACGACGACTACTCGATGCCCCTCGGCATCCTCGAAGACAGTATGCGTCGATTGGCAGGTTTGCCGGTGCTGATCGTTGGGGTGCGGTGTTGCCTCCAGACGATCCTTGAACGTCGCAATCATTCCCAAACGGGTCGCGAAGGCGTTTACGCTCAGAGAACCACCGATGGGATGGTTCCCCGACCGATCGTGGCTTGGCAGACGGCGGTCCACGTTCCCGGCATCTATGATGTGGAACTGGATACGTCGACGCTATCACCGGAAGAATCCGCCGCTCGCATCGGAGCTATTTTGAAAGTTGGACCGCAAAACCCAACTGCGCGTGAACGCATCCTGGCATCCCACGAGACTTTGGGAATGTCCGCTGCTGAGGAAACCAGTACATCGCTCGAACGTCACTAACGGGTCGGAAGTTGCCGTTTTAGGGCAATCGAGTTTTATCGGGCTTT
>NZ_BBWM01000103.1:0-840 GCF_001463805.1 Aureimonas sp. D3
AGGGTCAGGACCCATTGATTTGAGGCGTGCCGTCTGATTTAGGCTCGGTCCGGGGGACTGGATATGAGCGATCTGTACTGGCTGACGGACGAGCAGATGGAACGGCTTCGCCCGTTCTTTCCCAAGAGCCACGGCAGGCCACGGGTCGACGACCAGCGAGTTCTCAGCGGCATCATCTTCGTCAACCGCAACGGCCTGCGATGGCGTGATGCGCCCAAGGACTATGGGCCTGCGAAGACGCTGTACAATCGCTGGAAGCGTTGGGGCGAAGCGGGCGTCTTCGTCCGAATGATGGAGGGTCTGGCCGCAGTCGGCGCCGATCCGCAGACGGTTATGATCGACGCGACCTACCTGAAGGCGCACCGCACGGCTTCGAGCCTTGCGGTCAAAAAGGGGGGCTTGGACGCCTGATCGGCCGTACCAAAGGGGGCATGAACACCAAGCTCCATGCCGTCGCCGATGCGAACGGTCGCCCGCTCAGCTTCTTCCTGACCGCCGGGCCGGTGAGCGACTATACCGGAGCGGCGGCCCTGCTGGACGAGTTGCCGAAGGCACAATGGCTACTCGGTGATCGCGGCTACGACGCCGACTGGTTCCGGGACGCCGTGCAAGCGAAGGGCATCAAGCCCTGTATCCCAGGTCGCAAGTCGCGCAACGCGCCAGTGCGCCACGACAAGCGTCGTTACAGACGCCGCAACCGCATCGAGATCATGTTCGGGCGGCTGAAGGACTGGCGGCGGATTGCGACCCGCTACGACCGGTGTCCAACCGTCTTCTTCTCAGCCATCGCGCTCGCAGCGACCGTCCTCTTCTGGCTCTGAGCTATGAGTCCTGAACCTA
>NZ_BBWM01000104.1:0-837 GCF_001463805.1 Aureimonas sp. D3
GGGGTCTGTTGCGAATAGCGATTGGGGATGCGAGCCTCGGTGCTCAAGGCGGCTAAAGTCGGGGGCGTGAGGCATGAGTTTGGCGTTCAAGGGCCGACATTTCGCGCCCGACATCATCTTGCTCTGTATGCGCTGGTACTGCCGTTACGCGCTGAGCTACCGCGACCTCGAGGAGATGATGGCTGAGCGCCATCTCTCGGTGGACCACACGACGATCTATCGCTGGGTTCAGCATTATGCGCCCGAGCTGGACCGCCGCGTCCAGTGGTGCAAACCCCTGCAGACCAAGACCTGGTACGTCGACGAGACCTACGTGAAGGTCCGAGGCGAATGGATGTATCTGTACCGGGCGATCGGCGATGGCGGCGAGACGCTCGACTTCTACCTCTCGCAAACCCGCACGACGAAAGCGGCGAAGCAGTTCCTGAGCAAGGCTTTGAACCGTTCGCCGCACCATCGGCCCTCAGTCATCTCGACCGACAAGAACCGGGCCTACAACGAGGCGATCGCCTCGCTGCGCAAGGAAGGGCGCCTTCCGCCGACCTGCCAGCATCGACAGGTCAAATTCTTGAACAATCGCCTCGAGTCCGACCACGGGAAACTGAAGCAGCGGATCCGCCCGGTTCGGGGGTTCAAGTCGCGCAAGACAGCCCACAACGCCATTCGCGGGTTCGAGGTGATGCGGATGTTCCGCAAGGGCCAGTTCCGCTCGATGGTCGATAGCCTCGCTGGAGGATCGGAAGCTCGGTACATCGGGCGGCTGTTCCAGGTGTTCATCGCCTGACGAAAGAACAGAACGGGATCATTGCGACCAAATTGGCTATTCGCAACAGACCC
>NZ_BBWM01000105.1:0-478 GCF_001463805.1 Aureimonas sp. D3
GTGACGTGACCCCCGTTTTTCATCCAGCGGGAGCGAGAGTCCGGTCGTGATCTGGGCCATCGTCGATGGCGGTTGCAAGAGGCCGAAGGGCGGAGCCGTTGTTGAGCGCAGCGTTTCGGCCGGTGGTTTCGCTAATGGTGCGGGCAAAGTCCCGAGGCGTCATCCAGCCGAGCCTGGAGTGCGGTCGTTCCTCGTTGTAGTCCCGCCGCCAGGCTTCCAGCACAGCGCGGGCATGCGGCAAGGATCGGAACAGCGTCTCGTTTAGAAGCTCATCGCGCAGACGACCGTTGAAGCTCTCGATGAAGCCGTTCTGTTGCGGCTTGCCGGGCGCAATGTAATGCCAGCCAACGCAGGTCTCGTCCGCCCATGTCAGGATCGCGTTGGAGGTGAACTCCGTGCCGTAGCACATTGGGAAGCGGATGCTGGGGCCGCCTGAGGATGCGCGGAGCCCGATAGGGCGCAGGGCATTCTCAGGCGG
>NZ_BBWM01000106.1:0-460 GCF_001463805.1 Aureimonas sp. D3
GGGTTTCGACATCGTGTGCGCCGGCAAGGGCAAGAACAACCCGCTGAAGTTCGACGCGACGCCCGATGCCTACGAGGAGGAAGCGGCGCGGCGCAACATGAATGCGCGCATGCTGGTGGAGTTTGTGGACGGCTCCAAGACCATGATCGAGATGGTGGCGGTGGCCAATGCGACCGGGCTCGTGCCCGATGTTCCGGGCATGCACGGCCCGGCCGCGACGCGCGACGAGCTCGCCTCGGTTCTCTGCACGAAGGAGGACGGCGGCGTTCTGTCGGGCACCGGCAAGGTCGATTACTCGATCGGCAAGGGCGTCGCGCCCGGCGTCTTCTGCATCGTGAAGCCCCGGCACGAGCGTGTGCTGGAGCGCATGAGCGATCTCAAGATGGGCCCCGGCCCCAACTACACGATCTTCCGCCCCTACCACCTGACTTCGCTGGAAGTGCCGCTGTCGGCGGTGCGG
>NZ_BBWM01000107.1:0-460 GCF_001463805.1 Aureimonas sp. D3
CGGCTTCGACATCGTGTGCGCCGGCAAGGGCAAGAACAACCCGCTGAAGTTCGATGCGACGCCCGATGCCTATGAGGAGGAAGCGGCGCGGCGCAACATGAACGCGCGCATGCTGGTGGAGTTCGTGGACGGCTCCAAGACCATGATCGAGATGGTGGCGGTGGCCAATGCGACCGGCCTCGTGCCCGATGTTCCGGGCATGCACGGCCCGGCCGCGACGCGCGACGAGCTCGCCTCGGTTCTCTGCACGAAGGAGGACGGCGGCGTTCTCTCAGGGACCGGCAAGGTCGATTATTCGATCGGCAAGGGCGTCGCGCCCGGCGTCTTCTGCATCGTGAAGCCCCGGCACGAGCGTGTGCTGGAGCGCATGAGCGATCTGAAGATGGGTCCCGGCCCCAACTACACGATCTTCCGCCCCTACCACCTGACCTCGCTGGAAGTGCCGCTTTCGGCGGTGCGC
>NZ_BBWM01000108.1:0-450 GCF_001463805.1 Aureimonas sp. D3
GTGGCGGAAGGCGAAGGGCTTGTTGTCGCCCTCGCGCGCGGCAGAATTGGCGGCCACCTCTTCGACGGACGGGGCCATCTGGGGCAATGCGGACATGGGTTCCTCCCTCCCCTCTCCTCAGGCCGCCGCGCTGGTCGCGAACCGGCTGTCGGCCTGATCGAGGCGCTGGCGGATCTGCGTGATGACGAGGCTGTCGTCCGGCTGGCAATTGGCGTAGGTCAGCTTCTCGCCGGCCTTGATCGGCTTGATGACGCGGGCGCGCTCGGCCAGACCCAGCGGCAGAGCGCCCTCGTCCCGCGCGCCTTCCCAGGTCATGGCGAAGCCGCGATAGTCGTATTCGCCGATCTGGCCGAGCGTGTCGCCGGGGTTCAGATCGCGCTTGGCGAGCGTCACGCACTCGGCCACCGGGCGCTCGGCGGGCTGCATGTCGGGCGCCTTCTTCACCACCGC
>NZ_BBWM01000109.1:0-449 GCF_001463805.1 Aureimonas sp. D3
CTGCAAGAGCGTCCCGGAACCAGTCGGCGTCGTAGCCCCGATCGCCGAGCAGCCACTGCGCCTTGGGCAGATCGTCCAACAGCGCTGCTGCCCCGGTATAATCGCTCACCGGCCCGGCGGTCAGGAAGAAGCTCAGCGGACGACCGTTCGCATCGGCCACGGCGTGAAGCTTGGTGTTCATGCCGCCCTTGGTGCGACCGATCAGGCGGCCAAGGCCCCCTTTTTGACCGCAAGGCTCGATGCCGTGCGGTGCGCCTTCAGGTAGGTCGCATCGATCATGATGGTCTGCGGATCGGCACCGGCTGCTGCCAGTCCTTCCATTATCCGGACAAAGACACCCGCTTCGCCCCAACGCTTCCAACGGTTGTACAGCGTCTTTGCGGGCCCGTAGTCCTTGGGCGCATCCCGCCATCGCAGACCGTTGCGGTTGACGAAGATGATCCCGCTGA
>NZ_BBWM01000110.1:0-419 GCF_001463805.1 Aureimonas sp. D3
GGGTCTGTTGCAAATAGTGGAATGGGACGCAATGATCCCGTTCTGTTCTTTTCTCAGGCGATGAAGACCTGAAACAGCCTTCCGATGTAGCGGGCCTCCGATCCGCCAGCCAAGCTGTCGACCATCGAACGGAACTGCCCCTTGCGGAACATCCGCATTACCTCGAACCCTCGGATCGCGTTGTGCGCCGTCTTGCGCGATTTGAAGCCTCGTACCGGGCGGATCCTCTGCTTCAGCTTCCCGTGGTCGGACTCCAGCCTGTTATTGAGGAATTTCACCTGCCGATGCTGGCAGGTCGGAGGAAGGCGACCTTCCTTGCGCAGCGAGGCGATCGCCTCGTTGTAGGCCCGGTTTTTGTCGGTTGAGATCACCGAAGGCCGGTGATGCGGCGAGCGGTTCAAAGCCTTGCTCAGGAACTG
>NZ_BBWM01000111.1:0-417 GCF_001463805.1 Aureimonas sp. D3
TTTGGCCGCCTTCGTCGTGCGGGTTTGCGAGAGATAGAAGTCGAGCGTTTCACCACCGTCGCCGATCGCCCGGTAGAGATACATCCACTCGCCCCGGACCTTCACGTAGGTCTCGTCGACGTACCAGGTCTTGGTCTGAAGGGGTTTGCACCACTGGACGCGGCGGTCCAGCTCGGGCGCGTAGTGCTGGACCCATCGATAGATCGTCGTGTGATCCACCGATAGATGGCGTTCGGCCATCATCTCCTCGAGGTCGCGGTAGCTCAGCGCATACCGGCAGTACCAGCGCATACACAACAGGATAATGTCGGGAGCGAAGTGCCGGCCCTTGAACGCCAAACTCATGCCCTACGCCCTCGGATTAAGCCGCCTTCAACTCCGAGGCTCGCACCGCAGTTCGCTATTCGCAACAGAGCC
>NZ_BBWM01000112.1:0-417 GCF_001463805.1 Aureimonas sp. D3
CGGGCTTCGAGAACAACGACACCATCCAGGGCGGCGCGGGCAACGACACGCTCGACGGCAAGGGTGGCTCGGACACCTATCTCTATGCCCGTGGTGACGGCCACGACAGCATCAACGAGGACCCGAGCTACAACTCGGCCATCGTCGACAAGCTGGTGCTGTCCGGCATCGACCCCTCCGCCATCAGCTTCACCCGCAGCGGCGAGGCTGTCACGCTGGTGATCGCCGAGACCAGCTCGGGCGCCGGCAACGGCGGCTCCATCACGCTCGTCAACGGCATCGAAACAGTCAATGGTCGAGGCATCGAGCAGGTCGTGTTCGACGATGGCACGGTCTGGTCCCAGGCCGACATGCGCGCGAAGCTCCAAAGCGGAGCCAGCAACACACGGCAGGACCTGATCAATGGTACTTCAAATG
>NZ_BBWM01000113.1:0-340 GCF_001463805.1 Aureimonas sp. D3
TGGCAAAGGCGACGACCGCATCAATAGCGGTGCGGGTTCTGACACGTACCTCTATCGAAAGGGCGACGGCTCGGATGTGATCGACGACGAAAACCGCTCGACCACAGATGTCGATGTGCTCAAGCTGCTCGACCTCAATCCGGCCGATGTTGAACTGACCAAGAACGGCGTTCATGCCCATCTCAAGGTTGTCTCTACGGGCGATGTGATCACCCTGGATGACCAATTCTGGTCTGCTACGGAAAACTGGGGCATCGAAGAGATCCGGTTCGCCGACGGTACCCTGTGGGACCGCGCCAAGATCAACGATCTGACAAGCGTTACCCGCGGAACATCGGGG
>NZ_BBWM01000114.1:0-311 GCF_001463805.1 Aureimonas sp. D3
TTCAAGGCTTCGAGATTGCCCCGCAGCCGCGCGCCCATGGCAAGGCAGTTGTCCAGCAGCCCCTCGTCCTCGATGATGCGCATGTTTTCCAGCGCCGCCGTCGGACCCGCCGTGCAGCCCCCGAAGGTCGAGATGTCCCGGAAATGGGCCATCGGATCGGCGTCGTCCTTGAACTTCTCGAACACGGCCTCCGTCGTCACCGTGCAGGAGATCGCCGCGTAGCCGGACGCCACGCCCTTCGCCATGGTCACGAAATCGGGCTGGACGCCGAAATTCTGGTAGCCGAACCAGGTGCCGGTGCGCCCGAGGCC
>NZ_BBWM01000115.1:0-273 GCF_001463805.1 Aureimonas sp. D3
TTGTTGGACGTGCCGATGATGATGTCGTCACCGCCATTTGTCATCGAAGCGAGGACCATGGCGCGCATGTCGGCCTGGGACCAGACCGTGCCATCGTCGAAGACGACCTGCTCGATGCCTCGACCATTGACTGTTTCGATGCCGTTGACGAGCTTGATGGAACCGCCGTTGCCGGCGCCCGAGCTGGTCTCGGCGATCACCAGCGTGACAGCCTCGCCGCTGCGGGTAAAGCTGATGGCGGACGGGTCGACGCCGGACAGCACCAGCTTGTCA
>NZ_BBWM01000116.1:0-257 GCF_001463805.1 Aureimonas sp. D3
CGACAAGCTGGTGCTGTCCGGCGTCGATCCCTCCGCCATCAGCTTCACCCGCAGCGGCGAGGCTGTCACGCTGGTGATCGCCGAGACCAGCTCGGGCGCCGGCGACGGCGGATCCATCAAGCTCGTCAACGGCATCGGCACCGCCAATGGTCGGGGCATCGAGCAGGTCGTCTTCGACGATGGAACGGTCTGGTCCCAGGCCGACATGCGCGCCATGGTCCTGACCGCCGCCGCCACAAGCGGCGACGACACCATCA
>NZ_BBWM01000117.1:0-230 GCF_001463805.1 Aureimonas sp. D3
AAAGCGCATGACGAGCGGCACGGAGACGTTGCCGCCCAGCATGAAGCGGAGCTTGGCCGCCTGGTTGACGATCTGCTCCATGGCGAGCGTCGCGAAGTCGGAGAACTGGAACTCGTAGATCGGCTTCATGCCGGTCAGCGCCGCGCCGACCGCCACGCCCGCGCCGCCGAGTTCCGCGATCGGCGTGTCGATGACCCGGTCCGCGCCGAAGCGGTGGACGAGATCGCCCG
>NZ_BBWM01000118.1:0-227 GCF_001463805.1 Aureimonas sp. D3
AGGGTCAGGACTCATAGCTCAGAGCCAGAAGAGGACGGTGGCGGCGAGCGCGATGGCGGAGAAGAAGACGGTCGGGCACCGATCGTAGCGGGTCGCAACCCGCCGCCAGTCCTTTAGTCGCCCGAACATGATCTCGATGCGGTTGCGTCTGACGTAGCGACGCTTGTCGTGGCGCACCGGCGCGTTGCGCGACTTGCGACCTGGAATGCAGGGCTTGATGCCCTTGG
>NZ_BBWM01000119.1:0-213 GCF_001463805.1 Aureimonas sp. D3
TCGGCGATGGAGGTTCGGCCATAGCCGACATTGACGGTCCAGACGCCGCCCGAGAGCGCGTCGAGATATTCGCGCCCCGCCGCGTCCCAGACCTTGAGCCCCTTGCCCTCCACGATGATGCGCGGATCGTTGGTTTCCAGCGGCTTGTGCTGGAGCATGTGGTGCCAGACATGCCGGCGGTCCGCCTCGATGATCGGGCGAAGGTCGTTGGGG
>NZ_BBWM01000120.1:0-167 GCF_001463805.1 Aureimonas sp. D3
GAACCCGCTGGTCATCGACCCGTGGCCTGCCATGGCTCTTGGGAAAGAACGGGCGAAGACGCTCCATCTGCTCGACCGTCAGCCAGTATAGATCGCTCATATCCAGTCCCCCCGGACGGAGCCTGAATCAGACCGCGCGCCTCAAATCAATGGGTCCTGACCCTAGG
>NZ_BBWM01000121.1:0-129 GCF_001463805.1 Aureimonas sp. D3
CGACATCATCCAGGGCGGTTCGGGCAACGACACGCTCGACGGCAAGGGTGGCTCGGACACCTATCTCTATGCCCGTGGTGACGGCCACGACAGCATCAACGAGGACCCGAGCTACAACTCGGCCATCGT
>NZ_BBWM01000122.1:0-109 GCF_001463805.1 Aureimonas sp. D3
ATGAAGCCGTTCTGTTGCGGCTTGCCGGGCGCAATGTAATGCCAGCCAACGCAGGTCTCGTCCGCCCATGTCAGGATCGCGTTGGAGGTGAACTCCGTGCCGTAGCACA
>NZ_BBWM01000123.1:0-98 GCF_001463805.1 Aureimonas sp. D3
AACGCGGACATCCATCCGGCTCGGACCACCATCCGTGACGACGAGCGTGCCACCCGTGACGCCTTCCAGCGTCACCACGCTTTCGAACACGCCATCCC
>NZ_BBWM01000124.1:0-94 GCF_001463805.1 Aureimonas sp. D3
ACGTCTTCCGGAGCAAGGCGGTGCCGATCGAGGCTATGTCCGCGCCCAGGCCGCCCGCACCCGCGGCGCCGGAATGGACGGCCGAGGGGATGCG
>NZ_BBWM01000125.1:0-85 GCF_001463805.1 Aureimonas sp. D3
CTCCCTTTCTCTTCTCCCCCTCTTCCTCTTCCTCCTCTCTCCTCTTTTTCTCTCTCTTTTTTCTCCTTCTCCTTCCCCCCCCCCC